>JAIXZF010000267.1 GCA_027489835.1 Hyphomicrobiales bacterium | reverse complement strand
GCCATCGGTCACGCAGCGCTTGAGCAAGCGCAAGCTTGAGCTAGACTGTTCGCACAGACACCTGTTGCGAGATGATCATGACGACCCCAGCCATCGGCGGAACCGCCCCCATCCCTGTCTGAGGTCAAGGCCGGCCAGGAGGTCTGGTGGTGCACCTGCGGGCTGTCGAAGAACCAGCCCTTCTGCGATGGCTCGCATCAGGGCGGCCTGTTCACGCCGATGCAGTGGACGGCAGAGGCGGACAGGAAGGTCTTCTTCTGCACCTGCAAGCAGAGCGCCAAGAGCCCGCTCTGCGACGGCGCGCACACCAAGCTCTGATCAGCGTGGCCGCGCGCCCAGTACGGCCAGCCCCGCCTCGATCACCTTGCGCATCACGGTCGGCAGCGGCTCGGCATCGAGCGCTCCGAGCGGCGTGAAGCGCATGCCTTCGGGAGCCTGCGCTCCGGCCGGCGCCTGAGCGGCCAGCACGGTCAGCTCCAGCGGGAAATGCGTGAAGACGTGCCGCACCGGCGCGTTCGCCGTCAGCCAGGACGCCGCGATCGGCGCCTCCTTGAGGGCGCCTGCGGGATCGTGCCCGGCGCTCCAGGCGGTTGTCGGCGCCTCCGCCATCGATCCCAGCAGCCCCTTCGGCGGCCGTGTCCTGAGCAGGACGGACCCGTCGGCCCGCAGCACGACGAAGGCGGCGCCACGCCTGAGCGCGCCCTCCTTCTTGGCCAGCTTGCGCGGAAAGCTCTCCTGGGTGCCGGCCTGCCGCGCGCGGCAAGGGTCCCGCCATGGGCAGAGCGCGCAGGCGGGCTTGCGGGGTGTGCAGATTGTGGAGCCCAGATCCATCAGCGCCTGCGCGAAGTCGCCAGGCCTGTCCTGCGGCGCCAGCGCCAGCGTCGCCGCGGCCACGGCCTTGCGCCCCGCCGGCATCGGCATCTCCAGCATGTAGAGCCGCGAGATCACCCGCTCGACATTGCCGTCCACGGCCGCGGCATGCCGGTCGAAGGCGATCGCGGCGACGGCCGCGGCCGTGTAGGCCCCGATCCCTGGCAGCGTCCGCAGGCCCTCCTCCGTTTCGGGAAAGCGCCCGCCATGCTCCGCCATCACCGCCTTGGCGCAGGCGTGGAGGTTGCGCGCGCGGCTGTAATAGCCGAGCCCTGCCCAGGCGCTCATGACCTCCTCGGAGGGCGCCGCCGCCAGCGCCTCGACGCTGGGAAAGCGCGCGAGGAAGCTCGCGAAATAGGGCTTCACGGCCGTGACCGTGGTCTGCTGCAGCATGATTTCGGATAGCCAGACCCGGTAGGGGTCGGGGCGCTCGCCGGGCAGGGCGCGCCAGGGCAGGGCGCGCCTGTGCCGGTCATACCAGGCGAGAAGCGCCGCGGCGTTGGGGGAAGGGGTCATCCGCCATCGATGTCACGGCGACGCCGCAGCCCGCAAGCCGTCATGAGCGGCGGACGCGACGCCGTCGCGGCTTGTGGCGGCGGCCGCGCCTGTGGCAGGCTCCGGGCATGGATGCTCCCCCTCCCGGACGCCGCCGGCCGACGGCCCGCCATCTCGCGGAGCTGATCGGCGACGCCATTTCGCCGGCGCTCTCCGCCAAGGGCTTCGCCGGCCGCGAGGTGGTGAGCTTCTGGGCCGGCTTCGTCGGGGAGCGCCTCGCCAGGCGCTCGCGCCCGCTCAAGATCGACTGGCCGAAGCGCAGGCCGGGCGCCGAGGGCGAGGCCGCCGAGCCCGCCGTGCTGGTCGTTCTGGTCGAGAGCGCCTTCGCCCCCGAGCTGCAGCACATGGCCCCGGTGCTGCTGGCGCGGATCAACGCCCATCTCGGCTGGGCGGCCGTGGGCCGGCTTGCCCTGCGCCAGGGCCCAGTCGACGCCGACCGGCCTGCGCCACGGCCTGCGGCTCCGCCCCCGACCCCCGCCATGCGCGAGGCCGCCGCCGCGGCGGCCGCGCCCATCGTCGAGCCGGCGCTGCGCGATGCGGTCACCCGGCTGGGCGTTGCGGTGGCGCGCCGCCGACAGCCCCGCTGAGGCGTGCGCCTGTGCCGGGGCTGGCGAAAACGTGTGCTTGTCAGCCGCGCGAACAGGGCTATGGTCCGGCAAAACACCCGCCAAACTCCCCTCGGGAAAGGTCAGAAGGATGATGTCGACCCTGAACCGCCGCAGCCTGATGCTCGGCGCCTCCGCCGCGGCCGTTGCGCTGTCCGCCGGCGCCGCCTCCGCCCAGCAGAGCCTCAACATGGCCGAGGTGCTGGCCGCGGCGAACCCGCTGCTGCCCGATCTCGTCTACGGTCCGGCCGACGCCAAGGTGACGATCATCGAGTATGCCTCGACCACCTGCTCGCATTGCGCCCGTTTCCACAACGAGGTCTGGCCGGAGCTGAAGGCGAAATATGTCGAGACCGGCAAGGTCCGCTTCGTGTTCCGCAATTTCGTGCTGAACCCGCTCGACATGGCCGCCTCGATGCTGAGCTATTGCGGCCCCGCCGAACGGCGCGGCGCCTTCATCGAGTTCCTGTTCAAGCAGCAGGAGAAGTGGGCCTTCACCAACACCCCGCTCGATGCCCTGCTCACCGCCGCGCGCCAGGCCGGTTTCACACAGGAAAGTTTCAACGCCTGCTTGCAACGCCGCGACTTGTATGACGCGCTGAACGTCACCAAAGACAAGGCGGCCGACGGCTTCAAGGTCAACTCGACCCCGACCTTGATCATCAACGGGCAGGTTCATCGCGGTGCTCTCACGCTCCCAGAGCTCGACAAGATCCTGCAGCCCCTCGTCGGGGCTTGATTACGCACGTCTGAACGGCCGGGGCGCGGGGCCATGAAGCTCACGCGCCTCAGGCTCACCGGCTTCAAATCCTTCGTCGAGGCCACCGAATTCCAGATCGAGCCGGGCCTGTCCGGCGTCGTCGGGCCGAATGGCTGCGGCAAGTCGAACCTCGTCGAGGCCCTGCGCTGGGTCATGGGCGAGAGCTCGTTCAAGAACATGCGCGCCTCGGGCATGGACGACGTGATCTTCGCCGGCTCGGGCTCGCGCCCGGCCCGCAACGTCGCCGAAGTGGGGCTGACCCTCGACAATGCCGACCGCAAGGCGCCGGCGATGTTCAACGATGCCGACACGCTCGAGGTCACGCGCCGCATCGAGCGCGAGGAAGGCTCGACCTACCGCATCAACGGCAAGGAGGTCCGCGCCCGCGACGTGCAGCTCCTGTTCGCGGACGCCGCCACGGGCTCGCGCTCGCCCGCCCTGGTGCGGCAGGGCCAGATCAGCGAGATCATCTCCGCCAAGCCCCAGTCGCGCCGCCGCATCCTCGAGGACGCGGCCGGCATCGCGGGGCTGCATTCGCGCCGCCACGAGGCGGAGCTGCGCCTGCGCGCGGCGGAGGACAATCTCGTCAGGCTCGAGGACGTGCTGCGCGAGATCGACAGCCAGATCGAGGCGCTGAAGCGTCAGGCCCGGCAGGCGGGGCGCTACAGGTCGCTCGCCGCCGACATCCGCGCCGCCGAGGCGCTGCTGGCCGCCATCGGCTACCGCGAGGCGCGCGATCAGGCCGCCGCCGCCGAACGGCAGGCGGAGGCCGCGCTGCGCGAGGTGGCGGAGGCCACGCGCGTGCAGGCCGAGGCCGCGCGCCTGCAAGCCGTCGAGGCCCACGCCTTGCCCGCGCTGCGCGAGGCGGAGGCCGCGGCCGCCGCGGCGCTGACCCGGCTGACCCGCGCCCTCGACGAGGCCGAGGCCGAGGACCGCCGCAGCCGCCAGCGCGCCGAGGAACTGGCCCGCCGCATCGCCGAGCTCGACGCCGACCTGGCCCGCGAGGCCGGCGCCGCCAGCGACGCGGAGGCGAGCCTCGCCCGGCTCGCCGAGGAAGCGGAGGCGCTCGCCAAGGCCGGCGAGGGCGCCGAGGATGCCCGCGCCGAGGCCATCGGCGCCCAGGGCGCGGCGGATGCCGCCGTGGCCGAGGCGGAGGCCGCGCAGAACGCTGCCCAGCGCGCTCTGGCAGACCTCACCGCCCGCCGCTCCGCCTTCGAGCGTGCGCTGCGCGAGGCCGCCGAACGCGCCGCCCGCCACCGCGTCGAGCGCGAGGGGCTGGAGCGCGCGCTGGCGGCGCTGGATGCCGATTCGGGCAGCGGCGCGGCCCTCACCGCGCTGGCCGAGGCGCTCGCGGGCGCCGAGGCCGAACTCAAGGCCGCCGACGAGGCCGCCGTCTCCGCGCGCCAGCTTCTGGCGGCGTCCCGCGAGGCCGAGGCCAGGGCCCGCCAGCCCCAGATCGAGGCTGACCGCAAGGCGCAGCGCCTCGAGACCGAGGTCCGGACCTTGCAGAAGCTCCTCGCCGGCGGCTCGAGCGATCTTTGGCCCCCGGTGTTGGACCAGATCGCCGCGCAGAAGGGCTATGAGACGGCGCTGGGGGCAGCTCTGGGCGACGATCTCGATGCCTCCTCCAACCCGTCCGCTCCCGTCCACTGGCGGGAAAGCGGCGACGGCGCGGCCGATCCCGCCTTGCCGGGCGATGCCGAGCCGTTGGCCGG
>JAIXZF010000235.1 GCA_027489835.1 Hyphomicrobiales bacterium | reverse complement strand
TTGGCGCGGCCGTACTTCTTGCGCTCGACCACGCGGCTGTCGCGGGTCAGGAAGCCGGCCTTCTTGAGCACGCCGCGCAGGTCGGGCTCATAGTAGGTCAGCGCCTTGGAGACGCCATGGCGCACGGCGCCGGCCTGTCCGGACAGCCCGCCGCCCTTGACCGACACGACGACGTCGTACTGGTTCTCGCGGTTGGCGACCTGGAGCGGCTGGTTGAGGATCAGGCGCAGGACCGGGCGGGCGAAGTAGACCGGAAGGTCGCGGCCGTTGACGGTGATCGTGCCTTTGCCGGGCTTGATCCAGACGCGGGCGACGGCGTTCTTGCGCTTGCCGGTGGCATAGGCGCGGCCCTGCTTGTCGACCTTCTGCACGTAGCGCGGAGCTTCCGGCTGTGCGACGGAGCCTTTGAGCTGATCGAGAGACTGGAGGATTTCGGCCATGCTCAAGCCCTCGCATTCTTGCGGTTGAGTGCAGCGATATCGACGGCTTCAGGCTGCTGGGCGACGTGCGGATGCTCGGCTCCCTTGTAGACCCTGAGATTGCCGAGCTGGGCGCGGCCAAGCGGGCCGCGGGGCAGCATGCGCTGCACGGCCTTCTCGACGATGCGCTCGGGGAAGCGGCCCTCGAGGATGAACTTGGCCGAACGCTCCTTGATGCCGCCGATGTAGCCAGTGTGGTGATAATACACCTTCTGGTCCTTCTTGCGGCCGGTGAGGAGCACCTTCTCGGCGTTGATGATGATGACGTTGTCGCCGCAGTCGACATGGGGCGTGAAGGAGGCCTTGTGCTTGCCGCGCAGGCGAAGCGCCACAAGGGCGGCCAGACGGCCGACCACGAGGCCGGACCCATCGATCACGACCCACTTCTTCTCGACTTCGGCGGGCTTCAGCGAGCGTGTCGCCGTGGTGAGCGCTGTCATGACAGACCCTGACCCGTTTGAGGACGTTGAAATGGAAACCGCCCGGACCATGGGCCAGGGCGGCGGCGTGCGCGGTGTATGATCGGGGACAAAGAGGATGTCAAGGGGTCCGGCGCTGGCCTCGCCGCTTCAAATTATTGTAAAACAACATAATTTTGTAAACGGTATCATTTTACCGCATTCATTGCTCTCGCTTCGGGCCTGGATTCCTTGTTGGATACCGCCTCGCTTTCCGGTTCTCGGCTGCGCCAGCGGGCGAGAACCGGAATCCCTGTGCGAGGCGCTGGTTCCGGGTTCCCCTGCGCGGCCCCGGAAACGCGCGAAAAGACGGCGCCATGCTACCCTGAGATCAGGCCGGTGAGTTCGGGGCCATCATCGGCTGGGGATCGAATAGGTGCCGGTGGCGTGGCACACCATCTCGGACGAACCCTCCGAGTAGATGGCGACCTCGCCCGTCGCCAAGCGCCTGCCCAGCTTCAGCAGCCTGCATTCGCCGATGAGGGCGGCCTGGCCCGGCTTGCGCAGGAAGTTGAACGACAGGTTGGTGGTGACGGCCAGAGCGACCGGCCCGATCTGGGCCAGGATGGCGACATAGAGCGCGACGTCGGCAAGCGCCATCATGGTGGGGCCGGAGATGGTGCCGCCCGGGCGGATGTGGCGCTCATGGTAGTCGCAGCGCATGCGCGCGGTCATCGGCCCCACCGCCTCGACATGGAAGGTGCGCCCGCCGTGATGGATCTGGGGAAACTCCCGATCGAGGAATTCCGTGATCTCGGCGAGGTTCATCTGGGTCATCGGCAGGATTCCGGGGCCATGGCCTGGACAGGCCGCGCCGTCGCCGCCCTGAAGCGGCCGCGCGCCGCTACCCATCGCGGCCATGCGAGGGCGGGTCAAGCCCGACCATGACGGGGCCGGCGATCGGCGCTATCCTTCCCCGGAGCGCCGGAGCCACGCCATGACCGCCCAGAGCCCCCTGCCCTGCCTGATCCGCGAGGATGCCGGCGCCGTCGCGACGCTCACGCTGAACCGACCTGCGGCGCGCAACGCGCTCTCCGAGGCGATGATCGCGGCGCTGGCGCGCGAGTTCGCGGCCATCGAGGGCGACGGCGCCATCCGCGCCGTGGTGATCGCAGCCGGCGGGCCGGTGTTCTGCGCCGGGCACGACCTCAAGGAGATGACCGCCCGCCGCGCCGACGCGGACCGCGGCCGGGCCTACTTCGCCGACATCCTCGGGCGCTGCGCCGCGATGATGCAATCGATCGCCCGCCTGCGCCAGCCCGTCATCGCTGCGGTCGAGGGCGTCGCCACCGCGGCGGGATGCCAGCTCGTCGCCAGCTGCGACCTCGCCGTGGCCGGCGCGGACGCCAGCTTCTGCACGCCGGGCGTCCATATCGGGCTGTTCTGCTCGACGCCGATGGTCGCGCTCTCGCGCAACCTGAGCAACAAGCACGCTATGGAGATGCTGCTGCTTGGCGAGATGATCCCGGCCCCGGAGGCGGCGCGCATGGGGCTCGTCAACCGTGTGGTGGAGGCCAAAAGCGCACTCGCCGAGGCCAGGAGAATGGCCGGGATCATCGCATCGAAGGCGCCGGCCACGGTGGCCGTGGGAAAGCGCGCCTTCTATGAGCAGCGCGAGATGCCGGTCGCCGATGCCTATCGCCATGCCGGGCAGGTGATGGTGGAGAACATGCTGGCGCGCGACGCGGAGGAAGGCATCGGCGCCTTCATGGAGAAGCGCCCGCCGATCTGGCGGAGCTGAGCGCAAGGCTGGTTT
Organism: Hyphomicrobiales bacterium; assembly: GCA_027489835.1. Lineage (GTDB taxonomy): Bacteria > Pseudomonadota > Alphaproteobacteria > Rhizobiales > Beijerinckiaceae > Allobosea. The sequence goes on along the minus strand of JAIXZF010000235.1, from coordinate 5,009 downwards.
GCGGCGATGCCCCTTGCCCGCGGCGGCGCCAGTGGCCAAATGCCGGTCATGAACCATGACAGCTATCCCGACGCGTACATCCGCGACATCCTCAAGAGCGTGAAGCGCATTGCGCTGGTCGGGGCCTCGTCGAACGAGGCGCGGCCGAGCTACATCGTGACGAAATACCTGATCGAGCGCGGCTACGACGTGGTGCCGGTCAATCCGGGGCTGGCGGGCCAGACCCTGCTCGGCCGCACCGTCTACGGCGCGCTCAAGGACATTCCCGGCACGCTCGACATGGTCGAGATCTTCCGCAACTCGGAGGCGGCAGGCCCGATCACCGACGAGGCGCTGGCGCTGGAGCCGCTGCCGGCAGTGATCTGGATGCAGCTTTCGGTGCGCAACGACGAAGCCGCCGCCCGCGCGGAGGCCAAGGGCGTGAAAGTGGTGATGAACCGCTGCCCGAAGATCGAATATGGCCGCTTTTCGGGCGAGATCGGCTGGCAGGGCATCAATTCGCGGCTGCTGTCGTCCAAGAAGCCGACGCTGGCCGGCAAGAATTTCCAGAAGTTCACGATCAGCCGCTGACCAGCCGGCTCAGCGCTCCAGCAGTGCGGCCATTTCGGCATAGCCCCGACGCCGCGCCAGCTCCAGCGGGGTCAGACCCGAACGGTCGGCGAGGTCGCGCCGGGCGCCGGCCTCGATGAGCAGGCGGGCGCATTCGCGGTGGCGCGGCCCGCCATCGCCCAGCACCACCGCCTCGATCAGCGCCGTCCAGTGCAGGTTGTTGACATGGTCGAGCGGCGCGCCGGCCTTGATCAGTTCGCGCACGATCTCGACATGACCCAGATGCGCGGCGGCGATCAGCGCGGTGCCGACATAGGGGCTGGTGATGGCGCGCGGATCGCCGCCTAGGCTGATGGCGAAGCGCATCGTGTCCGGATCGTTGGCGACGGCGGCAATGGTGATCGCATCATAGGCCTGATGCTCCAGCGCGCGGGGATCGGCCCCGCCGGCCACGAGCACTCGCATCGCTTCGTGCCGCCGCGCATAGGCCGCGACGTGGAAGGGCGTGCGGCCACGGCCGTCCCGCGCATCGGGGCTGGCGCCTGCCGCGAGCAGCCGGGCGATGGCGGCGGCATCGCCGGCATGCGCGGCGGCGTGGAGCCCGTCATAAGCGGAAATTTCGGCCGGAAGCGGCGCGATCTGGGCGCGGGCGGCAGGCGGCGTGGCTGCCGCCGACGCAAGCAGCGCCAGAACGATCATCGCGGTACGAACGAACATTCGTCTCATCTCCCAGGAAACGGGCCGCGCCGAGCGCCGGGCCACGACCGCTGTCGAGCAGTCGGGATGTCGATCCGGATCACGGAGCCGCAAGGCTCGTCGCGATCCTCAATTGCAGGGCCGTGCGCCCGTTGGGGCGGAACAGCGTGTTGAAGGCAGCCTTGTCCATGAGCTCCGCGGCGCGCGGCACGCCCATCGCGGCGTAATGGCTCCGCGCCCGTTCGCTGCCCGCTTCGAGCAGGGTCGCGTCGTCGCGCACCGTCGCGCCCTTGCGGTGGGCCGGATGAAAGCCGAGGCCGGAATTGCCCGAAAAGCCCTCGTAGACGCTGTCCCCGTTGACGTAATGCCGGTTGACGCCTCCGACGAAGATGTAGGTGCAGGCGCTGTCGCATCGCGCGGCCGAGGCGTCGACGACCGTGGTCAGCCGCGCCACCCTCACTTGGCGCCCGATGGCGATGCCGGCATTCACGCGGCCGCCGGGGCTCGACAGATACAGCACGCGGATGGGGACGGCGCGAGGCGCGGCCAAAAAGGCCTTGAACCGGTCGGCATCGCCCTCGACCAGCGCGCCCTGCAAGGTCGCGACGCCATTGCTTTCCGACAGATAGACGGCCTGTGCCGGGGATGCCACGGCGGAAGCCAATCCGGCGAGGAGCGCGCGTGCGACATGGCCGACGATCATGAATGCCTCCCGTGCTGCGTTGTTAGTAGCCCTAACGCAGCGAGCCTTCGAGTCAGGACATGTGCTGATCGGCCGGCTGGCGCGGCTTTGCTGAAGGCTGCAACCGTCACGCCCTGTTCAACGCCATTGACAGCGGAATCGCGTTCGGTAAAAAGAACGAAGCGTTCGCCGCTTCTTCAGGAGCCTTCTCATGTCCGCCAACCATCCCGGTTTCTCGACGCTTGCCATCCATGCGGGCGCGGCTCCTGACGCCGCCACCGGCGCGCGTGCCACGCCGATCTACCAGACGTCGTCCTTCGTGTTCGACGATGTCGACCATGCCGCCTCGCTGTTCGGGCTGCAGGCTTTCGGCAACATTTACACCCGCATCGGCAACCCGACCAACGCGGTGCTCGAGGAGCGCGTCGCGGCGCTGGAAGGCGGCACAGCGGCGCTTGCGGTCGCGTCCGGCCACGCGGCCGAGTTCCTCACCTTCCACTGCCTGCTGCAGCCGGGCGACGAGTTCATCGCCGCCAAGAAGCTCTATGGCGGCTCGATCAACCAGTTCAACAACGCCTACAAGAACTTCGGCTGGAACGTCGTCTGGGCCGACTCGGATGACCCGACCACCTTCGAGGCGGCGCTCACCGAGCGCACCAAGGCTATCTTCATCGAATCCATCGCCAATCCCGGCGGCGTCGTGGTCGACATCGCCGCAATCGCGGCCATCGCCAAGAAGGCCAACATTCCGCTCATCGTCGACAACACGATGGCGACCCCCTACCTGATCAAGCCGTTCGAGCACGGCGCCGACATCGTCATCCACTCCGCGACGAAATTCCTGGGCGGTCACGGCAATTCGATCGGCGGGCTGCTCGTCGACGGCGGCTCGTTCAACTGGACGGGCGACAAGCGCTACCCGATGCTCTCGGCGCCGCGCCCGGAATACAACGGCATGGTGCTGGGCGAGACCTTCGGCAACTTCGCCTTCGCCATCGCGGCGCGTGTGCTCTCGCTGCGCGACCTTGGCCCGGCCCTGTCGCCGTTCAACGCCTTCCTGCTGCTGACCGGCATCGAGACGCTGCCCCTCCGGATGCAGCGCCATTGCGAGAACGCGCTCGCGGTCGCGTCGCATCTGAGCCATCACGCGGCGGTGGAGTGGGTGAACTATCCTGGCCTGCCGGGCGACCGCTATCATGCGCTCGCCAAGCGCTACTCACCGAAGGGCGCCGGCGCGGTGTTCACCATCGGGCTCAAGGGTGGCTATCAGGCCGGCGTGAAGCTCGTCTCCAACCTCAAGCTGTTCAGCCACCTCGCCAACATCGGCGACACGCGCTCGCTGGTGATCCACCCGGCCTCCACCACCCACAAGCAGCTCACCGACGCGCAGAAGACCGCCGCGGGAGCTGGTCCTGAGGTGGTGCGCCTGTCGATCGGCATCGAGGACGTGGCGGACATCATCGCCGATCTCGACCAGGCGCTCGGGGCCTGAGCCGCCGGTCCTCGACCGTCACGGCCGTCCCCGGGCCTGACCCGAGGCCGGCACGACGGGAGGAACGAAACTGATGACCGCCGACCCTTCCTGTTGGGGCCTCGCCACGAAATCGGTCCATGCCGGCACAGCGCCCTGCCCCGCAACCGGGGCGCGCGCCGTCCCGATCTACCAGACCAACGGCTTCGTCTTCGAGGATCTCGACCACGGCGCCGACATCTTCAACCTGAAGCGGGCCGGCTTCTCCTACAGCCGCGGCGCCAATCCCACCACGGCGGCGCTGGAGCGGCGCATCGCGGCGCTTGAGGGCGGCTCTGGCGCCATCGCGGTCGCGTCGGGGCAATCGGCGCTGCTGCTGATCGTCGCCACGCTCTGCGCGGCGGGGGACCGCTATGTCAGCGCGAACCGCGTTTTCGGCGGCTCGCTCGCTTTGTGCCGGCGGCTCGAAACCCGCTTCGGGATCGGCGTCGACTGGGCCGACCCGACGCCGGAGGGCATCGAGGCCGCGATCGGACCGAAAACCCGCGCGATCTTCATCGAAAGCGTCATCAACCCCACCGGCGAGGTCGTGGACCTGCCCGGCATCGCGGCGGTGGCGAAGCGGCACAGGCTGCCGCTGGTGGTCGACAACACGCTGGCGACGCCGGCGCTGCTGCGTCCCATCGAACATGGCGCGGACATCGTCTGGCATTCGGCCTCGAAATTCCTCGCAGGCTCGGGCCAGGCCATTGGTGGGCTGATCGTGGACGGTGGCTCGTTCGACTTCGCAGGCGACCCGCGCTTCGGCCTCATCTCCGAGCCCTGGGCCGAGTATGACGACCTCGTCATCCCGGAAGCCTATCCGCAGACGGCCTTCATGACGGCGTGCCGGCTGATCGGCCTGCGCGAGTTCGGGCCGGGCATGGCGGCGACGACGGCTTTCCTGATCCTCACCGGCTGCGAGACCCTGCCGCTGAGGATGGCGCGGCACTGCGCCAACGCCGAGGCGCTGGCGACGAGGCTCGCCGCGCACCCGGCGGTGGCGGCGGTGTCCCTGCCCTCCCTGCCCGGCAACGCGAACCACAACCTTGCCCGTTCGGTATGCCCGGATGGCGTCGGCTCGGTCTTCACGGTGACCCTGCGCGGCGGCGAGGCCGCCGCCCGCTCCGCGCTGAAGCGGCTCAAGCTGTTCAGCCATCTTGTCAACATCGGCGAGACGCGATCGCTCGTCTCGCACCCCGCTTCCACCACCCACCGCACGCTGACGGCAGACGAGCGCGCCGCCTTCGGCATCACGGCCGGAACGCTGAGGCTTTCGGCGGGGCTGGAAGATGTGGCGGATCTGATCGCGGATTGGGAGCAGGCGCTGGCGGATTAGAAGCGGGCCTCGCGTCGCTCACGGGTCCTGTGCTGGGCTCCGGGTTTGCTACGCCGCCACAGCGGCTCCGCGCCCCGGAAACCCGCGCTGGGGTGAGTTCAGCGTGTTTCCGGGGCCTGGAATGGCGCAGCCATGGAAGGAACCCGGAACCCAGCGCAAACCCTGTAAGCTAAGCGAATTCCGCACTAAGCCCGAGCGAAGCGAACGCTTGATCGCGTCCTCTGCACATGCAC
>JAIXZF010000250.1 GCA_027489835.1 Hyphomicrobiales bacterium | reverse complement strand
GCGCTATACCTCTACAGCGGCAACCGCGACACGATGTACCGCATCCACGGCACCAACGAGCCGTGGAGCATCGGGCAGAACGTCTCGAGCGGCTGCATCCGCCTGATCAACCACGACATCATCGACCTGCACGCCCGCGTCCCCGCCGGCGCCTCGGTAATCGTGCGCGACTGACGTAGCTGGCTCAGGCGAGGCCGGCGCGGACCATCAGCAGCCGTGACAGCCGGTTATGCGCCTCGGCGTGACGGTTCACGTCGAGCGTGACCAGCCGGCCATCCCGCACCACCACCCGCCCGTTGATGACGCTCTGGCTTGCCTTGGCCGGCGTGCAGAACACCAGAGCCGCCAGCGGGTCGGCCTGCGCGCCGGCAAAATCGAGCCCGCGCACGTCGAACGCCACCAGATCGGCGGCGTAACCGACCGCGATCTGCCCGATATCGTCCCGGTTCAGCACTTTCGCCCCGCCCCGCGTGGCCAGCTCCAGCGCCTCGCGCGCGGTCATGGCCTGTGGCCCGAACCCGACGCGGGCGAGCAGCATGGCCTGCCGCGCCTCGGCCAGCAGATGCCCCGCATCGGCCGAGGCCGAGCCGTCGACGCCGAGCCCGACGGGAACGCCCTCCGCCCTCATCCGCCCGACTGGAGCGATGCCTGAGGCGAGCCGCATGTTCGAGCATGGGCAATGGGCGACGCCCGTGCCGGTCCGGCCGAACAGCTTGATGGCCGTCTCGTCCAGCTTGACGCAGTGCGCATGCCAGACATCGGGCCCGACCCATGCGAGGTCCTCAACATATTGCGCCGGCGTCTTGCCGTAAACCTCGAGCGAATAGGCGATGTCGTTGTCGTTCTCGGCGAGATGGGTGTGGAGCGACACGCCATGGTGCCGCGCCAGGCTCGCCGTCTCGCGCATCAGATCGTCGCTGACGGTGAAGGGCGAGCAGGGAGCGAGCACGATCCGGAGCATCGCGAAGCGGCCGGGATCGTGCCAGGCCTCGACGAGCCGCTGCATTTCGGCGAGCACCGCACCCTCCTCCTCGACGATGGCATCGGGCGGAAGCCCGCCCTTCGAGGCGCCCACGGTCATCGCCCCGCGCGCCGCGTGGAAGCGGATGCCGACCTCCTGCGCCGCCGCGATCGCGTCGTCGAGCCGGGAGCCGTTCACGTAGAGGTAAAGGTGGTCGCTGGAGGTGGTGCAGCCGGACAGCACCAGCTCCGCCATCGCGGTCGCGGCCGAGACGCGGATCATCTCGGGCGTGATGTTTGCCCAGATCGGGTAATGCGCCGTCAGCCAGCCGAAGAGCTCGGCATCCTGCCCCGCAGGCGTCGCCCGCGTCAGCGACTGGAACATGTGGTGATGCGTGTTGACGAGCCCCGGCATCAGCACATGGCCCGAAAGGTCGATCACATCGTCATGAGGACCGGGATGCGCGGCGAGCACCTCCGCCGTCGTGCCGACCGCCACGATCTCGGGCCCGCGCGCCAGCACCGCGCCACCGGCGATCTCGCGCCGGCCATCGTCCATGGTGGCGAGCACCAGCGCGTTCTTGAGCAGAAGGGTCTTGTTGGTCATGCGTGGCATCAGGCTCCGGCCGGCGAACGCCGCGCCCCGAAGGGCCAGACCAGAATGACGCATTTCACGGAAATGGGAATGGTGGGTGATGTAGGGCTCGAACCTACGACCCGCTGATTAAGAGTCAGCTGCTCTACCAACTGAGCTAATCACCCGCCGACGGCCGATGCGGACCCGCCGCCTTGGCCGAAACAGTGACGCGGAGGTTCATCACCCCCGCGCGACGGGATGGCTGGTAGCAAAGGGGCTGCGCCCTGTCCAGCGCAATCTGCGCTGGGCACGACGCAGCCGGCGCTCCGCGGGTCGAGGATGCCGCATGAAAGTCCGGGCGCGGCCCCGCAGCGTGGCGAGGCCGCGTGACTTGGGGGCGCGAAGCAGCTAAGCGCCGGGCGGTCCGTGTCATCCGAGCCCCCATGCGCGCGCTTCTCACCTCACGCCCCGCCCTTGCCGGCATCCTGTTCATGCTCGTCGGCATGTTCATGTTCTCGGTCAACGACGTGGTCGGCAAATGGCTGGTCGCCACCTACACAGTCGGACAGGTGCTGCTGATCAGAAGCGCCGCGGCGATGATCGTGCTGGCGCCTGCCGTGATCCGGGAAGGCAAGACGGTGCTCAGCCCGCCCCATCCCGGCCTGCAGGCCCTGCGGGTCGTGCTCTCCACGCTGGAGGTCGCGTTCTTCTACTGGGCGGTCAGCTATCTGCCGCTGGCCGAGACGGTGACCTTCTATCTCGCAGGGCCCATCTATGTCGCGCTTCTGGCCCGGCCCTTCCTCGGCGAGGTCATCACGCCGCGCCGCTGGATCGCCATCGGGGTCGGCTTCGTCGGCGTGCTGGTGGCGCTCAACCCCGGCGGCGCCGCTTTCGGCTTGCCGGCGCTGATCGCCATCACCGGCACGCTGTTCTTCGCCGGCATGATGATCATCACGCGGCAACTCAAGGGCACGCCAGACACCACGCTGGTATTCTGGCAGACGCTCGGCGCGCTTGCCATGGGCCTTATCCTCGCGCCCTTCGGCTGGGTGACGCCCTCGCTGCGCGACTATGGGCTGCTGGCCATGCTCGGCGTTGTGGCGCTGTTCGCCCACATGGCCACCAACCGCGCGCTCAAGCTCGCGCCGGCCTCGACCGTGGTGCCCTACCAGTACACGCTGATCGTCTGGGCGGTGATCCTCGGCTACCTCGTCTTCGGCGACGTGCCTTCGGCCTCGACGCTCGTCGGCGCCGCGATCATCGTCGGCGCCGGCGT
>JAIXZF010000073.1 GCA_027489835.1 Hyphomicrobiales bacterium | reverse complement strand
GACCAGATCTGGCGCCAGCCTCGCCGCCCTTCTCTTCGCCGTCTCGGGCGCGGCCCTGGGGCAGGAGGCAACGCCGCCCGCTCAGCCCAATGCGCCGCCCGGCTCGAACGCGGCCTCCGAGCAGCCCGTCAACAACCCCAAGCAGGTGGACGAGGGACAGCAGATGACCCTGCCATCGGTCGGCAATGCCGGGCGCTCCGCCGCTCCGACCATGGTGTTCGAGTGCGGCAAGCGGCCGGGCGAATGCACCGATCCGGTCAAGCCGGGCGACGGCCTCGTGCCGCCGATTTCGCGCACGCCGTGACCCGAGCGCCGAGGCCGGGCCTCGGCCCTGGCGAATGCCTCGCACAAAAAAACCCCCGGCGTCACCGGGGGCCTTTCCCGAGGCGCCTTGCGACGCCTCGGCTCATGCGGGACTCAGCGGCTGCGGCCGCCGCCATGGGAGGCTTCGCCGCCCTTCTTGCCGGCTTCCGACGCCAGTTCCGGATCCTGCGAGAAGCTGCGCTTTTCGCTCGGGACGCTTTCGCCGCCCTTGCGGCCGGCTTCCGCCGCCAGTTCCGGATCCTTCGAGAAGCTGCGCTTCTCGGGCGCGACGCTCTGACCGCCCTTGCTGGCGATCTCGCGCTGCTTGTCTTCGTCCATCGAAGCGAAGCCGCGATTGCTGGTGCCCTTGGTCGAGGTGGCCATGATCGTTCTCCTGTGCTCGTGATGGCGAGGGGCCATCGTGCTGGAAAAACGCTGCATTCAGGGGCATGTTCCGAAAATAAACCATTTAAATCATAAGCTTAAGCTTGTCCGTGTGTTGACGTGAGGTCGCCGGCGCAAGGGCCGTCCGGCTGGCTTTCGGCCTGGCAGAGGCCGCCGCTCAACACTCCCTTAACCAGTCGCGCTACAAGGTGAACGCGGCGTTACCGTGCCGATGCGTCGCGCGCGGCCGCCGGCCTTTCGTCCGCCCGGTTGGAGCCATATCCCATGTCGTCGCGCGCCGAACCGACCTTCATCGGCAACTGGTGGTGGACCGTGGACCGCACGCTGCTCTTCGCAGTGTTCGGGCTCATGGTGATCGGCGTCGTGCTGCTCATGGCTGGCGGGCCCCCGGTCGCCGAGCGCCTCGGGCTGTCGACCTTCCATTTCGTCAACCGGCAGGCCGTGTTCCTCGCGCCTGCCGTCGCCATCATGCTGGTGGTGTCGCTGATGTCGCCCCGCTGGGTCAGGCGGCTCGCGCTCTTCACCTTCGTCGCGGCCCTCGCCGGCGTCGTCGCGTGCCTGTTCGTGGGCGCCGAGGTCAAGGGCGCTCGCCGCTGGCTCTCCATCGCGGGCATGACTTTGCAGCCCTCGGAATTCCTCAAGCCGGCCTTCGTGGTGATCATCGCCTGGGCGTTCTCGGAGCGCGCCCGGCGTCCGGACGTGCCCGGCACGCTGCTGGGCTTCATTCTGTTGCCGATCACCATCGTGCCGCTGATCCTGCAGCCTGATTTCGGGCAGACCATGCTGGTGACCCTGGTCTGGTGCGGGCTGTTCTTCATCGCCGGGCTGCACTGGTTCTGGGTGCTCGGTCTCGGCGGCGCCGGGCTGATCGGCATGGCCGCGGCCTACGAATTCGTGCCGCATGTGCGGGAGCGCATCGAGCGCTTCATGGACAAGAGCTCCGGCGACAGCTTCCAGGTCGACACGGCGCTGGAGAGCTTCGCCGCGGGCGGCTTCCTCGGCCGCGGGCCGGGCGAGGGCACGGTCAAGCGTATCCTGCCCGACGCGCACACCGACTTCATCTTCGCCGTCACGGCGGAGGAGTTCGGCGTGGTCGCCTGCCTCGTCATCGTCGCGATCTTCGCCACCGTCGTGCTGCGCGCGCTGTGGGTGGCGCAGGCCTCGGAAGACCCGTTCCGACGCTTCGCGGTGACCGGCCTCGCCATGCTGTTCGGCATCCAGGCGAGCATCAACATGCTGGTGAATGTGCATCTCATGCCGGCCAAGGGCATGACACTTCCCTTCATCTCCTATGGCGGCTCGTCACTGTGGTCGCTGGCCCTCGCCATGGGGTTCCTCATCGCCCTGACGCGCAAGCGGCCGAGGGCCGAGGAACTCGCCCAGTTTTCCGGACGTCCGCGCCATGCCTAAGGCAAAGCCGCCCCTGAAGGTGCTGCTCGCCGCCGGCGGCACCGGCGGGCATCTGTTTCCGGCCGAGGCGCTCAGCCATGCGCTGCAGAAGCGCGGGGTCTCCGTCTCGCTGGTGACGGACCAGCGGGCCATCGAGTTCGCGGGAGGCTTTCCGGCCGAGGCCATCCACGCGGTGCCCTCCGCGACGCCGTCGGGCCGTTCGATCCTCGCCAAGCTCGGTGCGGGCCTCGAACTCGCCAAGGGCGTGTTCGCCGCGCGCCGGCTCCTGAAGCAGATCGCGCCGGACGTCGTCGTCGGCTTCGGCGGCTATCCCACCGTGCCGCCGCTGCTGGCCGCCTCGATGGCGAAGATCAGGACCGTCGTCCACGAGCAGAACGCCGTGGCCGGGCGGGCCAACCGCTTCCTCGCCGGGCGCGTCGACGTCATCGCCACCGGCTTCAAGGCCGTGGGTGGGCTGCCGGAGGCCGACAAGGCGAAATGCGTCCATGTCGGCAACCCGGTGCGGCCAGCCGTGCTGCTGGCGGCCGACATCCCTTTCCAGCCGCCCGAGCTGCTGGGGGACCTCAACCTGCTCGTCTTCGGCGGCAGTCAGGGCGCGCGCGTGATGGCCGACGTGCTGCCCCCCGCGATCGAACAGCTGGCTCCCACCGAAATCGCGCGGCTCGTGATCGTCCAGCAGGCCCGGACCGAGGACGACAGGCGCGTGCGCTCGATCTACGAGCGGCTGGGCGTACGGCATCAGATTTCCGCCTTCTTCCACAACCTGCCCGAGGCGATGGCGAAGTCGCATCTGGTGATCGCGCGGTCGGGCGCGTCCACCGTGGCGGAGCTGTCCGTCATCGGCCGGCCCTCGATCCTCGTGCCGCTGCCCGGCGCGCTCGACCAGGACCAGATGGCCAATGCCCAGTCGCTGGCCGCGATCGGCGCGGCGACCGTGATCGCGCAGCCCGAGTTCTCGCCCAAGCGCCTTGCAGCCGAGCTGCACAGGGTGCTGGCCGAGCCCGAAAGCTTGACGCAGGCCGCGGCGGCAGCAAAGACCGCCGGAATTCCCAATGCCGCCGAACGGCTGGCCAAGCTGGTGATTGCCGCCGCCCGGCAGGAATGAGCCCGCCCCAACCCGTCATCGCTCGACACCGACACGCAGAGCTCCGCCAAGGGGCAAGGAACTTGCCATGAAGCTGCCGCCACAGACCGGACCCATCCACTTCATCGGCATCGGCGGCATCGGCATGTCGGGCATCGCCGAGGTGCTGCACAATCTGGGCTATGCGGTCCAGGGCTCGGACGCCTCCGACAACTACAACGTCAAGCGACTCGCGGACAAAGGCATCAAGACCTTCATCGGCCATTCCGCCGAGAACATCGCGGGAGCCGAAGTCGTGGTGGTGTCCACCGCCATCCGCCGCGACAACCCCGAGCTCGCCATGGCCCGCGAGAAGCGACTGCCGGTCGTGCATCGCGCCCAGATGCTGGCCGAGCTGATGCGGCTGAAATCCTGCGTGGCCGTGGCCGGCACGCATGGCAAGACCACGACGACGTCGCTGGTCGCGACCCTGCTCGAGAAGGGCGGGCTCGACCCCACCGTCATCAATGGCGGCATCATCAACGCCTACGGCACGAATGCCCGCATGGGCGACGGGGCCTGGATGGTGGTGGAGGCCGACGAGAGCGACGGCACATTTCTAAAGCTGCCCGCCGACGTCGCCATCGTCACCAACATCGACCCGGAGCATCTCGACCACTTCAAGACCTTCGACGCGATCAAGGCCGCGTTCCGCTCCTTCGTCGAGAATCTGCCCTTTTACGGGTTCTCGGTGATGTGCATCGACCACCCCACCGTGCAGACGCTGGTCGGCCAGATCGAGGATCGCCGGGTCATCACCTATGGCGAAAATCCGCAATCCGACGTGAGGCTGATGAATGTCGACCTGACGGGCGGGAAATGCCGGTTCTCCGTGCTGATCCGGGACAGGAAGCGTGGCGGAGAGATCGAGATTTCCGACCTCGTGCTGCCCATGCCGGGCCATCACAACGCGCTCAACTCCACGGCCGCCATCGCCGTCGCCTACGAGCTCGGCGTCAGCCCCGAGAAAATCCGCGAGGCGCTGGGGAGCTTTGGAGGCGTCAAGCGCCGCTTCACCCGAACCGGCGAGTGGAACGGGGCACAGATCTTCGACGATTACGGCCACCATCCGGTCGAAATCGCCGCGGTGCTGAAGGCCGCCCGCGCCTCGACCACGAACCAGGTCGTCGCGGTGGTGCAGCCTCATCGCTACACGCGGCTCCATTCGCTGTTCCAAGATTTCTGCACCTGCTTCAACGATGCGGACGCGGTCATCGTCGCCCCCGTCTTCGCGGCGGGCGAGCAGCCCATCGAGGGCGCTTCGCGCGACGATCTCGTGGCGGGCATCAAGGCCGCCGGCCATCGCAACGTGCAGGCGCTGGAAAACAGGCACACCCTGGCCGGCCTCGTCGCCGGCATCGCGGGACCGGGCGACTATGTGGTGTGCCTCGGCGCCGGCGACATTACGCAGTGGGCCTATGCCTTGCCCGGCGAATTGCAGTTGCAAGCAGCGTAACTGCCGGCGCGCATCTCACTGGTTGAAGCGGAGAAGGCCGTCGTCGAGGCAATTCCCGCATCGCGCGTGACGCGGATGCGGGACGCAGGCACTCAGCAACGATAGCCTTTCTTCTTGTCAGCGGTCGTGTAGTTGCACGACTTTCCCGCGAAGGCCGGGGCGATCGTCGACAGCGTTCCGATTGTCGCGACAAGGAGTGCAGCGATGTAAATGTAGCTCTTCATAGTCTTCCCCAATGCCCTGTCATAATCCGTCCAATGGACAGACTAACGAGCTGTATGTCATCAGCAAGGGCTGTCAACGGCCGACGCGCTATTGCGCTCGAAAACGACGTTGCGAATGCGCGATCTCCAGGACAGGCGCTCGTCGGCAAGACATCCAGACCCTGGCCCGCTCGGTTTCACAAAATCGCCAGCCCATGCCCGGAGGCCTCTGCCCGCAGGCTTTTCATCTCTAGTTGAGTTGGAAACTCAACAAAATCCAGGACGCTCCGAGATGCGAACACAGGCCCTGGCCATTCTGCTTGCAATTGCGTGCTTCGAGCCGGGCCGGGCTGATACCGTTCCGCCCGTGTCCGCCACCAGCCGGACACTCGTCATCCACGAACCGCCATCGGAACCATCGCATCAGGCCGCGCTCTCCCGCCTTCAAGCGGAAGGAACCTTCTTGCGTTCGGTCGAATTCTTCAACGCCTTCAGGCTTCCCAGGCCCATCGCTTTCGTCACGCAAAGCTGCAGCGGCAGGGGTGGCGCATGGTACTACGAGGGCAAGGTCACGATCTGCTACGAATACGTGCAAAGCCTTGCCGAGAACGCCGCCAGCCCGCAGCGTCCCGATTGGGTCAGCGAAGACGCAGCTTTCAAGGGTGGCATCGCGGATGTCGTACTGCACGAGGGCGCGCATGCGCTGTTCGAATTCTTCCGCGTGCCGCTGATGGGGCGCGAGGAGGATGCGGCGGACATGATGTCCACCTTCGCGGTGCTCAACCTGTTTGGCGCCGAGGCGCCGGCGCTAATTGGCGGCATCGCCTATTCCTATCTGGTGGATGCGCGGGCGCGAAACTTCAGCGATTTGTCCACGCTCCAGCCTGGCTTGCCGCCGAGCCGGGCCTATGGCGGGGCGCATTCGACGCCTTTGCAGCGCCTGTTCAGCGTCGTGTGCCATGCTTCAGGCCATGATGCCGGCGCTTATCAAAGCCTCGTTGCGATGAGCGAGTTGCCGCGTTGGCGCAGTGCGGGCTGCGAGGACGAGTACAAGCAGATCCAGCATGCGTTCGACACGCTGCTGGCGCCTCACATCGACCTTCCGCGAGCCAGGGAGGTGTTCCCTGGCTCAAGCCTCCTGGCCGAGGGGCGCAAGCGCTAGCGCCAACGCCCTCAGTTGAGGTCCCGCGATATGATCCTGAAGGACTGGTCGAGCTTGAGATCGTAGCTGCGGCCAT
>JAIXZF010000004.1 GCA_027489835.1 Hyphomicrobiales bacterium | reverse complement strand
TCTGCTCGGGCCATGCCAGGCCCTTCGTGCGCCAGATCATCGAGCGCTTCCGCCGCGAGACGCCCGTGCTGGCGCAGGCGGAGATCCATCCGAGGGCACGGCTCAAGACGGTCGGGAGCATATGATGGAGCGGCTACAGCAGCAGGATTGATGCAATTGATATCATGTCACCGTAATTGGAGGTGGAGCGGCTCGACCGACGCCGATCCCCGGGAAGGCCTGCTGCGCTACGGCGATATGCGGCACCCCAAGAACGGCGGCTGTCAGGCAAAGGATGAGCAGGCGGTGTCGCGAAGACGCGATATAGGGGGCACGGGCAGAGGGCCGACGGCCTCGGTTCACCCGGATGGCCGGTCGGCGGCGATCTCCTCGCCGAGCGCGATCCCAGAGCCCGGCAATGCGTCATTCGATAGCCAAAGATAGAGGTAACGACGGTGCGCGAAGTACCATGTGCCGTCGCGCTTGACGTAGCGGTCCTCGTACAGCGCGCGGTTATCGTAGCCCTTTGCCTGCACGTCGCCGGTTGCCTTGAACGTGCCTGTCTCGATGCACGGCCAGCGCCCCGTGGCTGTGTCGCCGGTCACGTCGATCAGACCCATGAAGCTGCCACGAAACAACCAGTCGGTGCTCGCCACCATTTGCGTCCATGCCTCCACGATCGCGGCGCGGCCTTCGACGTGAAGCGGCATCGGCTCACCGATTTCCCAGATGGCGTCCTCGCCCCATAACCGGCCGAATTCAATGGCGTCCTTGCGGTTCACCGCGTCGTCGAAGCGGGCGACAAGATCCATGATCGCCGCGCCATCGCTCAGCGTATCTGCGGTGCGGGCCGGTGGGGCGGCAATTGCTGGAAGGGTTGTGCTGCTCATCATCCATCTCCCATCGGCGGGCCGTCGCTTAGTGCGTCGGCGCGGCCGAGAAATTCGAGGTCACGCGGCACGTAAGGTTGCCGTAAGTTGACCGCGACGCAGCCAGACGATGCCGAGCACCACGAGCAACAGCACGGTTGCCGCCATCGGCGAGCTGTGCAGAACAAACAGGTGGGCGCCGATCGCGCCCAGCATCGTCGCTGCGAGCAGCATCGCGCCGAACGGGATCGTGCGCGGCCACAGCAGCATCAGCGCGGCCCCCACTTCGATCCCCCCGGTCAGGTAGCGGAACCACTGTCCCACGCCGATCTGGGCGAAGATGTCGATCATCATCGGCACGCCGAGGAGCTTGGCGGAACCGGCCGCAAGGAACGCGGCTGCTGCAAGAACCTGCAACAGCCATGAGCCTCGGACCGTCCCCTGGCTCAATGCCCTGACCCGCCATTGGCGAGGATCGCCTGGCCGGTCACCCAAAGGGCGTCGGGACCAACCAGGAACGCGACCACGGCGGCGATGTCCTCGGGCGTGCCGAGCCGCTTCCATGGGCTCGCCTCGGCGACGGGCTTTCTCGCCTCTTCGGGGATTTTGCGCGACATCGGCGTATCCGTGATGCCTGGGATGACCATGTTGACGTTGATCCGACGCGCACCAAGCTCGGCCGCTGCGACCTCGGTCATCGAGCGCACCGCCGCCTTCGAGGCCGCATACATGGCCGTGTTGGGCCACGGATAGGTGGCCGACGACGAGCCGATATTGACCACGCGTCCCTCGTCCTTGAGGTGCAGCGCTGCCTGCTTCAGGCAGAACAGGGTGCCGCGGCAGTTGAGCCCGAACACCTGCTCGAACGTCTCCTCGTCGGTCTCGGCGAGCGGCTGCATCGCACCGATGCCGGCATTGTTGACGAGGATGTCGGGTCGGCCGAACGCCGAAAGGCAGGCTGCGAACAGCGTCTCGGTATCGACGTGATGGCGCATGTCACCCTGGACGATCTCGGCCTTCGATCCGCTCGACCGGATCGCCGCAGCCGTCTCTTCGGCGCCTGCCTTATCGGAGTGATAATTGACGAGAACGGATGCGCCATCGCGCCCGAGCCGCTCGGCAATGCCGCGGCCGATGCCCGACGAGGAACCGGTGACGATCGCCACCTTGTCTGAAAGAATGCCCATGATCACGAAGCCTTTGCAGCGAGGAAGGGGTATACGTCGCCCTGCGGGGCACGGCCGTCGAACAGCACGACCTGATAGGCGCGCTTGGCGTACAGCCAGCTGCCGGCGACACGGCGGAGATCGTCGGTGTAGATCGCAAGGATGAACATGCCTTCCGCACCGCCTAGCAGTTCGCGCTGGTCGGGAAGGATGCGGCCGATCTCGTTGAGCGTGGCTCGGGCGACTGCGATGTCGCCGTCCACGGACAATACGGTCGTCGCGTGGTTCATTTGGACGAACAGGTCCATCGCCTCGACGGCGCGTTGGACTTCGGTCATGATCGCGTCGATCCCGACCTTGTTCTGATTGACCGGTGCGCCGAGTTCCCAGACCGCGTCGTCGGTCCAGCACGACCGGTAGCGCGTCCAGTCGCGGGCGTTGACCGCGTCGGTATATTTGTTGGCGAGCGCGACGATTGCCGCCTCATCTTCAGGCGAGGGAAGGGGCATGGTCCAATTCCTTGCTGGCTGCCTGGAAATCAGACACCAAAGAGCAACGCGCCTCGCCCGTAATCGACTATCGTCAAACGATGATGATCGTCGTTTATCGGCGTAAATCGCCACCCACTATTCATGAAGGTGTCGCTGAAAGCTTCGATATGGTGGCTACTTGGTCTAGCAAGACTGAACCCTTTTAGCGAACTGCGCGGGAGAGGACGGTGGGTCAGCTTCTTAAATCCCTCTCGCTGTCGCTCGAGCGCACGCCCTACGGCGAGCTCGAGGCGGAAATGCCATCGGCGGCCATGACCAGCATCGGCCTGCACCTGACTGGGCGCACCACGCTCGAATGGGCGATCGACGGTCGCCGCCATATCGGTCGGCCGACGACCGGGCAGTTTACCCTCATCCCGCAGGGCCGATCGGGATCGCTGCGGGTGCGTGGGGCCGCGTGTCAGGTATTGAAGATCGGCATTCCCGACGCGGCGATCGCGGCATGGGCCGACGGCGTCGAGCAGTCCATCCAAGCAAATCCGCTCGTCGACCAGTTCGCGGTGGCGGATCCGTTCGTCCATCAGGTCAGCCTGACATTGCTCGGGGAGGTCGAGCGGCCCGGCACGACCGACCGGGTCCATCGCGATGCCTTGTCGAACGCGCTGCTCGCGCATCTCGTCCGCCGCTATTCAGCGCTCGATGCGGACGGCGCGGGCATCCGCTTGGTGCACCCGCTCTCCTTGCCCCGCGCGCGGCGCGCCGTCGATTTTATGGAGGCGAATCTGACACAAGCGATCGGGCTCGACGACATCGCACTCGCGCTCGGCCTAAGCGCGTCGCACTTTGCGGCGCAGTTCCGCCAGTCGTTTGGTCAGACCCCTGCGCGCTACCTGATGTGGTTACGGCTCGAACGAGCGCGCGCCTATCTGATTGCTAGCGGCGACCCGATTGCGAAGATCGCGCTCCGCGTCGGCTACGTATCGCCAAGTCACTTCGCGCAGGCGTTCCACGCCATGTATGGGCGCACTCCTTCCGCATTCAGGTCTGAAGTTAGACTGTGATGAACCTAGTCGTAGTCAGAATTCGCCTGAACGGTTCAAAATCCCGTTCCGAAAGGAGTGTCGGTTCGAGCCCGACCGCCCGCACCATGTCTGAAGCAATCAGCGTTAGGCGCTTGCGCTGATCACTCAGCTGGTCTGCTTCGAAGGTTTCAGAGGCGGCAGGCCTGTCAGCGATCGAGGACAAGACGATGCCGACCTTCGGTGAGCACAAGGCCGCTAGATGCAAGTCAGCTTGGAGCTACTGCTGTGACCCCCGACTATCATCCGGCTGACGCAAGAGTCCGTGGTCGAGAATGGCGCAGCTGCGCCGGTGGAGCAACGGAATTACGGTGACATGATATTAATTTCGCTAACCTGCTTGGCCGGTCGCCGCATCTTCGGCTTCGGTCCGCGCTTCTGCTGCTGCGGCGAGCTCTCGATCGTCACGCTCTCGCCCGCCTGGGAGGGCGCCTTCGGCGACGCCATCGTGGGCGAGGCGGACAACCGCCACCTCGCCATGCAGCCTTCCAAGCTGCAGGAATTCGTCAAGGTGGTGCGCGAGCGCTTCGAGGATGCGGCTCGGATGGGCGAGATGCCCGTGCTGGTCTGCTCGGGCCATGCCAGGCCCTTCGTGCGCCAGATCATCGAGCGCTTCCGCCGCGAGACGCCCG
>JAIXZF010000237.1 GCA_027489835.1 Hyphomicrobiales bacterium | reverse complement strand
GAGAAGAAGCTCTCCTTCACCAGCCTCTACAACGGCGCCTGCACGCGCCTCGGCGAGCGCGAGATCAACGCCGAGGCCAACCGCTTCGTCGACATGATCCGCGGTAACGGCGAACTTACCAAGATCTACCGCAAGTGGATGGACACCGACCCGCCGGCCTTCCCCGATGCGATCGAGGGCGTGCCCTTCGTCGTGTCCTGAGCCGCCAGCCACCAGACCAGGGTCCAGCGCCATGACCGTTCTGTCCATCAAGGCATCGCCCCATGACGCATCCGATCGCGCGCCCGTCGGGCCGATGATCGAGATGCGGGGCGTGGAGAAATGGTACGGAGAGTTCAAGGCGCTGGCCGACATCGAGCTCACGGTCCGCCAGGGCGAGAAGATCGTCCTGTGCGGGCCGTCGGGATCGGGCAAGTCGACGCTGATCCGCTGCATCAACCATCTGGAGGCCTACCAGAAGGGATCGATCATGGTGGACGGCGTCGTCTTGACCCACGACGCCAGGACCATCGACGCCGTGCGGCGCGAGGTGGGGATGGTGTTCCAGCACTTCAACCTGTTTCCCCATCTCACCGTGCTCGAGAACTGCATGCTCGCGCCGATGCGCACGCGCAGGCTGTCGAAGCCTGATGCGCGGGCGCTGGCGATGCGCCTGCTCGAGCGGGTGAGGATCGCCGAGCAGGCGAACAAGCATCCCGCTCAGCTTTCCGGCGGCCAGCAGCAGCGCGTGGCCATCGCCAGGGCGCTGTGCATGGAGCCAAAGGTGATGCTGTTCGACGAGCCGACCTCGGCGCTTGACCCCGAAATGGTCAAGGAGGTGCTCGACACGATGGTGGGCCTCGCCGCTGACGGCATGACGATGATCGTCGTCACCCACGAGATGGGCTTCGCCCGGCAGGTCGCCGACCGCGTGATCTTCATGGCGAGCGGCCGCATCGTCGAGGAGAACGCGCCCGAGGCCTTTTTCTCCGCCCCGCGCGAGGCGCGCACGCGCGCCTTCCTCGGCGACATCCTGCGCCATTGATGTTGCCGATCCACGGATCGGCCCCAGCAGCGCGCCCCCTGACGAGAGCCAACAGATGCGCATCGACGGACATACCAGGATCATCGCGCACATCGGCGAGCCCACGGCCTCGTTCAAGGCGCCGCTCATCTACAATCCCTATTTCGCCAGCATCGGTCTGAACGCGGCCGTCGTGCCGATGGGCGTTCGCGCGGCGGATTTCGCCACGGCGCTGCCGGCCATCTTCCGCTTCACCAACGTGCATGGCGCGCTCATCACCATGCCGCACAAGGTGCCGGTCGTGGCGCTGCTCGATGAGGCCTCCACGGCGGTGAAGGTCGCCGGCTCGTGCAACGCCGTGCTGGTGCGCCCCGATGGATCGATCAAGGGCGACATGTTCGACGGCGAAGGCTTCGTGCGCGGCCTCAGGCGCAAGGGCTGCCGGATCGCTGACGCGAGCGCCCTGGTGGTCGGCGCTGGCGGCGTGGGCTCGGCAATCGCGGCCGCGCTCGCGGCGGCGGGGGTGCGTCGGCTTGCGCTAAACGATATCGATGCCGCGGCCATGGATGGCCTCGCAGCCCGCATTCTCGCGCATTTCCCGGCCCTCGAGGTCGCGGCCGGCTCCAGCGATCCGGCCGGCCACGACATCGTCGTCAACGCGACGCCGCTCGGCATGCGGCCGGGCGATCCGCTCCCGATCGATCCCTCCAGATTGAGGCCGGACGCCTTCGTCGGCGAGGTGGTGATGAGCAGCGAGATCACGCCGTTCCTTGCCGCGGCCCGCGCGCAGGGCTGCCGCACGCAGATCGGGCTCGACATGCTGTTCGAGATGATCCCCGCCTATCTCGAATTCTTCGGCTTCCCGTCCGCGACGCCGGAAACCTTGCGCCGGGTGGCCGGGCTCGGACGCGAGGCGGCTTGATGCGCACCTCCATCGCCACCGTCTGCATCTCCGGGGTGCTGCACGAGAAGCTGGAGGCCATCGCCGCGGCCGGCTTCAAGGCCGTGGAGATCTTCGAGAACGACCTGATCGCCTATCCCGGCTCGCCCGCCGACGTGCGCCGCATCTGCGCCGATCTCGGGCTGACCATCCTCACCTGCCAGCCCTTCCGCGATTTCGAGGGCATGCCGGCGGACAAGCGCCAGCGCACCTTCGACCGGGCCGAGCGCAAGTTCGACCTCCTGCAGGAGCTTGGAACCGAGCTGCTCTTCGTCTGCTCCAGCGTTGCGCCAGACGCTCAGGGCGGAATCGACCGCCTCGCCGCCGATTTCCGCGAGCTCGGCGAGCGGGCGGCGAAGCGCGGCCTCCGCGTCGGCTACGAGGCCCTGGTCTGGGGCAGACACATCAACGACTACCGCGATTCCTGGGAGGTCGTGCGCCGCGCCGGCCATCAGTCGGTGGGCCTGATCCTCGACAATTTCCACATCCAGGCGCGCGGCACGGAGCTCGCCACGCTGCGCAGCATCCCCGGCGACCGCATCAGCTTCGTGCAGATTGCGGACGCGCCGAAGCTGCAGATGGATTACCTCAGCTGGGCGCGGCACTGGCGCTGCCTGCCGGGTCAGGGCGATTTCGACCTTGTCGGCTTCATGGATGCGCTCGAGACCACCGGCTACGATGGCTGGCTCTCGCTCGAAATCTTCAACGATCGCTTCAGGGCGGGTTCGGCAACGTCCGTCGCGCTCGATGGCCGACGCTCGCTCATCTGGATGATGGAGGAAGCAGGCCGCCGGACGGGACGCCCGGTCAGGGGCGCCGCGCCGATGCCCCCGCCTTCGCCGGTCAGCAAGGTCGAATTCCTCGAATTCGCCGTGAACGAGCGCGACCGGCCAGGCTTCGAGGCCATGCTCGCGGCGCTCGGCTTCACGCGCACGGGTCGGCACCGTTCCAAGGAGGTTTCTCTCTGGAGCCAGGCGGAGATCCGCCTCGTCGTCAACAGCGAGCCCGCGAGCTTCGCAGCCTCCTATGAGATCACCCATGGCGCCTCGGTCTGCGCGATGGCGCTGAGGGTCGACGATACGGCAGCAACAATCGCGCGCGCCGAGGCCCTGCTTGACACGCCCTACGGCGTGCCCGTCGGCCCAGGCGAGCTCGACATCCCCGCCGTACGCGGGCTGGGCGGCAGCCTCGTCTATCTTGTGGATGGATCGAGCGCGCTCTCGCGCTGGCACGAGGTCGACTTCGTGCCGACCGGCGAGTCTGGGCGGGAGCCGCTGCTCGAGCGAATCGACCATGTCTCGCAGACCATGCAGTACGAGGAGATGCTGACCTGGCTGCTGTTCTACGCCTCGCTGATCGACGCGACGAAGACGCCAAGCCAAGCCGTCCTCGACCCTGGTGGCGTGGTGCAGAGCCAGGTCATCGAAAGCGGGCTCGACCGGCCCGAGCGCGGCCTGCGCCTTGTGCTGAATGGCTCGCAGAGCCACCGGACGCAGTCCGCCCGCTTCGTGACCGACTTCTTCGGCTCGGGCGTGCAGCACATCGCGTTTGCGACCTTCGACATCCGCGCAGCGGTGTCGCACATGAAGGCCGCCGGACTCGTCATGCTGCCCATCCCCGAAAACTACTATGACGACCTGGAGGCCCGCTCCGATCTTAATGTGGAGGAGATCGCGGAGCTGCGAAGTCTCGACATCCTGCATGACCGGGACGCTGCGGGCTCGTTCCTGCAGGCCTACACCGCGACGCTCGACGGAGGCTTTTTCTTCGAGATCGTGCAGCGCGACGGCTATCAGGGTTACGGCGCCCCGAACGCGGCCGTGCGGCTGGCCGCCCAGACGCGCGCTGCGCGTCATCCTGCCATCCCGAGGGGCAGGTCATGACCTGCTGACGCGTGGCCGCCGAGGCGGCGCGTTCATCGCTTTCATGCCAGGCGATGCTGGCGTCCATGTCGACGCGGCTCCGTTGACGGGGCGACCAAGCTAGCGGAAGCTAGAGCGATATCCGGCAACGCGCCGGAAGAGGAAGCCCGAGCATGACCATGTCCCGATCCGTGCTGGCCGCCGCGCTCGCCCTCGCCCTGGCCGCGCCGGCGGCCTGGGCCCAGGGCGCGCCCCCTGCCCCCACCGTCGCGGTGGCGACGCCGCTGGCCCGCAAGGTCACGCAGTGGGACGAGTACACCGGCCGCTTCGAGGCGCGGGAGCAGGTGGAGGTCCGGGCGCGGGTGTCCGGCTTCATCGACCAGATTCATTTCCGCGACGGCCAGATGATCAACCGCGGCGACCTGCTCTTCACGATCGACCAGCGGCCCTATCTGCTTTCGGTCGAGGTTGCGCGCGCCGAGGTCGCCCGCTCGCGCGCCCAGGTGGCGCTGGCCGAGAACGAGGTGGAGCGGGCGGAAGGCCTGACCCGCAGCCAGAGCATCACCGTGCGCGATCTCGACACGCGCAAGGCGAACCTGTCCAGCGCGCGCGCCTCGCAGCAGGCGGCGGAGGCCAACCTCAAGAGCGCCGAGCTCAACCTCGAATGGACCCAGGTGCGCGCCCCGATCGCCGGCCGCATCTCGGACCGCAAGGTCGACGCCGGAAACCTCGTCGCCGGCGGGCAGGCGGGCGCCAACCTGCTCACCACCATCGTCAGCCTCGACCCGGTCACCTTCGTCTTCGAGGCGTCGGAGGCCGACTACATCCGCTACTCGCGCCTGATGCAGGCCGGCACCCGCAGCTCCGGCCGGGACAATCCGGTCGCTGTGCAGGTCAGGCTCGCGGACGAGACGGAATGGAAGCGCGAGGGCCGGATGGACTTCGTCGACAACCAGCTCAACGCCCGCTCCGGCACCATCCGCGGACGGGCCGTCTTCGACAACAAGGACCAGTTCCTGACGCCGGGCACCTTCGGCAGGATGCGCCTGTTCGGCGGCGAGTTCGACGCGCTGCTGGTCCCCGACGGCGTGATCGTCTCCGACCAGACGCGCAAGGTCGTTCTGACGGTCGGCGCGGACGGCAAGGTCGTGCCCAAGCCGGTCACCCTCGGACCCATCGTCGATGGGCTCCGGGTGGTGCGCTCCGGGCTCGCCGCCACCGATCGCGTGATCGTCAACGGCATCGCCAATCCGATGGTGCGGCCGGGAGCCACGGTCAATCCGCAGCCCGGCGAGATCAAGGTCGCCGGCCGCTGACCGTTCCCTGAAGGCCCGCTTCGGCCGGCCCACGACGCAGCCGCGGCGCATTCCCGCCCCGGCAGGACCTCGAGACCCCAAGGCCAACGGCCATGCTCCGCTTCTCGCATTTCTTCATCGACAGGCCGATCTTTGCGACGGTGCTGTCGCTGCTGCTGACGATCGCCGGCCTGATCGCGCAGCGGGCCCTGCCGATCTCCGAATACCCCGAGATCGCGCCGCCCACGGTCAGCATCACGGCAAGCTATCCCGGCGCCTCGGCCGAGGTCGTCGCCTCCACCGTCGCAACGCCGATCGAGCAGGAGGTCAACGGCGTCGACGGCATGCTCTACATTTCGTCGCAGTCGACCGGCGACGGGCGCGTCACGATCAACGTCGTGTTCAAGCCCGGCACTAATGTCGACCAGGCGCAGGTGCTGGTGCAGAACCGCGTCGCCGCCGCCGAGCCCAGGCTGCCGGAGGATGTGCGCCGCCTCGGCGTGTCGGTGCGCAAGGCCTCGCCGGACCTGATGATGGTCATCCACATGATCTCGCCCGACGGATCGCGCGATCAGTCCTACATTTCCAACTACACCACGCTGTTCATCAAGGACGCTCTCACCCGCGTGGACGGGGTCGGGAATGTCACCGTGTTCGGCGCGCGCGACTACGCCATGCGCATCTGGCTCGATCCAGCCAAGGTGGCGGCGCGCAACCTGACGGCGGGCGAGGTGATCGCGGCGCTGCGCGGCGCCAACCTGCAGGTCGCTGCGGGCGCCATCAACCAGCCGCCGGCCACTTCCTCGGGCGCGTTCCAGCTTTCGGTCCAGACCCTCGGACGCCTGACCGACGTCGACGAATTCGCCAACATCGTGGTGCGCGCCGAGCAGGGTGGCGGCGTGATCCGCGTCCGCGACATCGCGCGCGTCGAGCTCGGCAGCCAAGATTATTCGATCAACGCCTACCTCAACAACAAGAACGCCGTGGCCATCGGTGTCTTCCAGCGGCCGGGCTCCAACGCGCTGGCCACCTCCGAGGCGCTCATCGCCGAGATGACGCGCATGTCCGCCTCGTTCCCCACCGGCGTCGGCTTCTCGGTGGTCTACAATCCGACGGAGTTCATCCAGGAATCGGTCAACGAGGTCATCAAGACCCTGCTCGAGGCGATCGTGCTGGTGGTCCTCGTCGTGCTGCTGTTCCTGCAGTCCTGGCGGGCGGCGATCATCCCCATCGTGGCGATCCCGATCAGCCTGGTCGGGACGTTCCTGATCATGAGCATGACCGGCATCTCGTTCAACACGCTGTCGCTCTTCGGCCTCGTCCTCGCCATCGGCATCGTCGTGGACGACGCGATCGTCGTGGTCGAGAATGTCGAGCGCTACCTCAGCGAAGGCCTGTCGCCGAAGGAAGCCGCCCACAAGACCATGGACGAGGTGGGAGGAGCGCTGGTGGCCATCTCGCTGGTGCTGTGCGCGGTCTTCATCCCCACCGCCTTCATCACTGGCCTGCAGGGCTCGTTCTACCGGCAGTTCGCGGTGACCATCGCAGCCTCCACCGCCATCTCCGCCTTCGTTTCGCTGACGCTGTCGCCGGCACTGGCGGCCATCCTGCTCAAGCCGCACAACGCTGGCCATGAAGGCCGTGGCCTGCTGCACGCGCTCGGCGCGCCGGTGCGCGGCTTCTTCCGGGGCTTCAATGCGGCCTTTTCCTTCCTGTCGCGTGGCTATGCCGGCCTGACCAGGCGCATGATCCGCTTCGGCGCGCTGGTGCTCGTCGTCTATGGCGGGCTGATCGGAATCACCTATCTCCAGCTCGCCGCCGTGCCCACGGGGCTGATCCCCCAGCTCGACCGGGGCTACTTCATCGCCGCGTTCCAGCTTCCCCCCGGCGCATCGCTCGAGCGCACTGATGCGGTCGTCAAGCGCGCCTCGGACATTCTCCAGACACGGCCGGGTGTGCAGGACTCGATCGCGTTCGTCGGTCTCGACGGCGCGACCTTCACTAACGCGCCCAATGCGGGCGTCATCTTCATCCGCCTGACCGA
Source organism: Hyphomicrobiales bacterium (assembly GCA_027489835.1). Taxonomy (GTDB): domain Bacteria; phylum Pseudomonadota; class Alphaproteobacteria; order Rhizobiales; family Beijerinckiaceae; genus Allobosea. The sequence continues at coordinate 6,298 of JAIXZF010000237.1, read as the reverse complement.
CTTCAAGGAGCGCGTGAAGCAGAAGCTGACCACGCAGGCCATCCTCGCGGATCTGCGCGTCCAGATGTTCGGCATCGGCGAGGCGTTCGCCCTGATCATCGAGCCGCCCGCCGTGCCGGGAATCGGCACCGGCGGCGGCCTTAAGGGCTATGTGCAGGATCGGGGCGGCCGCGGCCTGCAGGCGCTCGAGGGCGCGGCCTGGATCGTGGCCGGCTCGGCGGGGCAGACGCCCGGCATCGCTCAGGCCTTCACGCTCTACAACACGCGCACGCCGCAGATCTACGCCGACATCGACCGCACGAAATCCGAGATGCTCGGAGTGCCCATCGGGCGCATCTTCGAGACCCTGTCGGTCTACATGGGTTCCGCCTTCGTCAACGATTTCAACGTTCTGGGCCGAACCTACCGCGTCACGGCGCAGGCCGACAACCCCTACAGGCTCGACCTGCGTGACGTCGCCAACCTCAAGACGCGCAACGTCTCGGGCGAGATGGTGCCTATTGGCTCGGTTGCCGCCTTCGCCGACATCACCGGCGCCTATCGCGTGCCGCGCTACAACCTCTATCCGGCCGCCGAGGTGCAGGTGGCGCTGGCGCGCGGCACCTCCTCGGGCCAGGGGATCGCGGCGATCGAGAAGATCGCGTCCGAGCGCCTGCCCGACGGCTTCGGCTTCGAGTGGACCGAGATCGCGCTGCAGGAGAAGATCGCCGGCAACACCGCCATCGTCGCCTTCATCCTTGCGGTGATCTTCGTCTACCTGCTGCTGGCCGCCCTTTACGAGAGCTGGCTGCTGCCGCTGGCCGTCATCCTCATCGTGCCCATGTGCATCCTCGCTGCAATGATCGGCGTGAGGCTGCAGGGGCTCGACCGCAACATCCTGGTCGACATCGGCCTCGTGGTGCTGGTCGGCCTCGCGGCGAAGAACGCCATCCTGATCGTCGAGTTCGCCAAGCAGGCGGAGGATGAAGGCCGCAGCCGCGTCGACGCCGCCATCGAGGCCGCGCGCACGCGGCTGCGGCCCATCCTCATGACCTCGCTCGCCTTCATCCTCGGCGTGGTGCCGCTGGTGCTCGCCACCGGCGCAGGCTCGGAAATGCGCCAGTCGCTCGGCGTCGCCGTCTTCGCGGGAATGATTGGGGTGACGTTCTTCGGCCTGCTGTTCACGCCGGTCTTCTACGTCGTCTGCCGCTGGCTCGGCGAGAAGCTCGGTGGCCGCAAGGCGCCCGCTCCGGTCGAGGAGATGGCGCGCGAGGCTGCGCAATGAAGCGCGGAAGGCCAAGCCACTGATGTGAGATTGGCGCTCCCATGGGGAATCGAACCCCAGTTTTCGCCGTGAGAGGGCGACGTCCTGACCGCTAGACGATGGGAGCAGCGGCTCCGTATTTACGTGCGCTCCGCGCGGACTGCAAGCCGTTAAGTGCGGCGTTGCCCGCATGGGCCATGCGTGCGATGGCAAATCCATGCAGCGCCGCGCGCAACCCCATGCCTCGCCTCAGCCCCCCGCCGCGAATCCGGCGGGCGCCGAATGGCGTGAGCTTGTCGCGGCGCCCGACGCGGCGGGCGTCAGGCTGGACCGCTGGCTGGCGCAGTCATTGCCGGAGTTCAGCCGCAGCAGGCTGCAGGCCCTGCTGGCCGCCGGCGAGGTCGAACTCGATGGCGAAACAGCCCGCGACGCCGGGCAGAAGGTCAAGGCGGGCCAGAGAGCCCGGCTTCGCATCCCGGCCCCCGTGGCTGCGGCACCGCGCGCCGAGGCGATGCACCTCGCGGTCGTGCACGAGGACGATGACCTGATCGTCATCGACAAGCCGGCAGGCCTCGTGGTCCATCCGGCTCCCGGCCATGAGGACGGCACGCTGGTCAACGCGCTGATCGCCCATTGCGGCACGAGCCTGTCCGGCATCGGCGGCGTGCGCCGGCCGGGCATCGTCCACCGGCTGGACAAGGACACCAGCGGCCTTCTGGTCGTCGCGAAGAACGACCGCGCCCATCAGGGGCTCAGCACCCAGTTCGCCGATCACGGCCGGACCGGGGCGCTGGAGCGGGCTTATCGCGCGCTCGTCTGGGGCGCGCCGCGCCGCGCCCATGGGGTCATCGAAGCCTCGCTCGACCGCAGCTCGCGCAACCGTGAGAAGATGGCGGTGGTGCCCGCCGGCAGGGGTCGCGAGGCGGTGACGCATTACGAAGTGCTGGAGAGCTGGCCCCTAGGCGCGCCAGAGCCTCTGGCCAGCCATGTCCGCTGCGTGCTGGAAACCGGCCGGACGCATCAGATCAGGGTCCACATGGCCCATATCGGCCATCCGCTGATGGGCGACAGGACCTACGGCCCCGGCTTCATCAGCAAGGCGCAGCGCCTGCCCGAAGCGGCCCGCTCCGCGCTCGATGCCCTCGACCGGCAGGCGCTTCATGCCGAGCTGCTCGGCTTCACCCATCCGGTGACGGGGGAGCATCTTCACTTTCGAAGCGAACCGCCGGCGGACTTTGCACGTATGCAAATGGAACTCGCGAGGCTGTGACGCCGTTCAGCATCATTGCCCATTTTCGGCCATGGTTGGGCGCAGTATAAGCCCCGTGGCGGAGGGCTCATGCGAGCGCCGCTGATGGCTTGCCCAGCGAGGGGAGCCGGAACAGGAGGATGGCATGGCCACCGCGCAGTTGCCGATCGTCGCCGCCGAAGGCGGCCTTTCGCGCTATCTCGATGAAATTCGCAAGTTCCCGATGCTCCAGCCGGACGAGGAGTACATGCTCGCCAAGCGTTGGCGCGAGCATGACGACCGGGACGCCGCCCACAGGCTGGTAACCTCGCATCTGCGCCTCGTGGCGAAGATCGCGATGGGTTATCGCGGCTACGGCCTGCCGATCGGCGAGGTCGTGTCTGAGGGCAATGTCGGCCTGATGCAGGCCGTGAAGCGCTTCGAGCCCGAGAAGGGCTTCCGTCTCGCCACCTACGCCATGTGGTGGATCAAGGCCTCGATCCAGGAGTACATCCTGCGCTCCTGGTCGCTGGTGAAGATGGGCACCACCGCCAACCAGAAGAAGCTGTTCTTCAACCTGCGCAAGGCCAAGAGCAAGATCTCGGCGCTGGACGAGGGCGATCTGCGCCCCGATCAGGTGAAGCAGATCGCGACGCGGCTGGGCGTGCCCGAGCAGGACGTGATCGACATGAACCGTCGCCTCGGCGGCGACGCCTCGCTCAACGCGCCGCTGCGCGAGGAGGGCGAGGGAGAGTGGCAGGATTGGCTGGTGGATGATTCCACCTCCCAGGAAGCCCGTCTGGTCGAGAGCGAGGAAAGCGACAACCGCCATGCCGCGCTGCGCGACGCCCTCGGCGTGCTGAACCCGCGCGAGCGCCGCATCTTCGAGGCGCGCCGCCTGATGGACGATCCGATCACGCTCGAGGAGCTTTCGGACGAGTTCGGGGTCTCGCGCGAACGCGTGCGTCAGATCGAGGTGCGCGCCTTCGAGAAGATTCAGGAAGCGGTCAAGGCGGCGCTGATCCGGCGCGAGGCCGTCGCCGCGCCTGCGGGCCGGATCGCTTCGGCGGCCTGATTCCGAACGGCGGGTAACCTGAACCGGCCGGCGCGCGCCTCGGCGTGCGCCGGCTTTTTCGTGGCTACTGCCAGGACCTGAAGCCTTCGGCGATGCGCTGATCGCCTGAAAGCCCCTTTTCGAAGGCGATGATGCCGCGCTTGCCGGAGGCGAAGCGCAACGGGATGTCGATCCAGTTGCGCGTGCGGATCAGGTCCACGTTGCGCTCCACCTCGACGGGCACGCGCGAGAGGGCCGACACGAACAGGTTCTCGCCCAAGGCGCTGGTGATGGCCGAGAGCGGCGCGCCGCGCTCGTTCTCCTCGGTCTTGAACTGCGGCACGCCGGCCTCGCGCACGCCGCCATTCGCATCGTTCACCGTGCGCTGGAAGCGCATGCCGATGATGTGCGAGGCCGGGAATGCCGGGTCGGAATTCCGCCGGATCGTGAAGATCAGTGTCAGCCCGCTGTCGGGTATCTCGGCGTCGGCGCGGATCACGGTCTCGAGCGGCTGGCCCTGCCCCGGATTCTGGGCCTCGACGCGCCAGGAGACGCGGCCGGTGATGGCGCGGGGCGGCTGGCTGGTCTCGGCGGGCTCGATGTAGAGCACGGCGCGCTGCGCCACGGCCAGGGGCGCCTGCGCTGGCGGGCCGCCGGGCCCGGACAGCACGGGTTGCTGGGCCGGTTGCAGCGGCTGCGCCGGTTCGCCTCCGGCGCGCTCGTTGATCTTCGGCCCCTCGGCAGCCGGCTGCGCGGGCCGGGCCGGCACCTGCACCGCCACCGGCGTCGAGCGGTTGTCCTGGTTGACGTAATAGGCCGTGGCGCCGATGGCGGCGACGCCCAGCAGAACGCCGCTGACGACGATCAGCTTGCGCGGCGAGAATCGCGGCCGCGGAGCCGGCGCGAACTCGACGCGGGGGCGCTCGGCCGCGCTTGGCGCGGCGGGCTCGTCGGCCTCGACGCTGGCCATCACGGGCCGCGTGCCGCGGGTCCGCGTCTCATGCCCGGCCATCTCCTGCCGGAGCGCCTCCGGCTCGGGCTCGACGGGCTCGGACGCGTAAGGCTGGGGCTCGTCCCGGAAATCCGGTTCGGGCAATGGCAGGGGCTCGGGGGCTGGAGCCGGCGGGGCGGCCTTCTCGCGCTCGATCCGGGCAATGACCTCGTCGAGGGCGAGCCGCTGGCGGGTGATCTCGCTCTCGGACACGGGCGGATCGACGCTGCGCAGTTGCGCCACGAGCACCTGCTTCGCGCGATCGTAGATCGCACGGCGTGCCTCCGGGGTCTGGTCCGCCAGTCCGTCGATCGCCCGCGACAGGACAGGGTAAAAATCCGCCATGTCCGTGCTTTGTCTTGAAGCCGCGTGTTTCGTCAACCCTCGAACGGGTTGCGCACCAGAATGGTGTCGTCACGCTCGGGTGATGTCGAGAGCACCGCGACGGGCGCGCCGATCAGCTCCTCGATGCGCCTGACATACTTGATCGCCTGCGCGGGCAACTCGCCCCAGGAACGCGCCCCGGCCGTCGACCCGCTCCAGCCCTCGATGGTCTCGTAGATGGGCTCCACGCGCGCCTGGGCCGCCTGGCCCGCCGGCAGCGTCTCGATCTCCTGGCCATCCAGCCTGTAGCGCACGCAGACCTTGATCTCCTCGAAGCCGTCGAGGATGTCGAGCTTCGTCAGCGCGATGCCGTCGATGCCGGAGGTCTTCACCGTCTGCCGGACGAGGCAGGCATCGAACCAGCCGCAGCGGCGCTTGCGGCCGGTGACGACGCCGAACTCCTTGCCCTTGGTGCCAATGAGCTCGCCGATCTCGTCATGGAGCTCGGTCGGGAACGGGCCCTCGCCCACCCGCGTGGTGTAGGCCTTGGCGATGCCCAGCACATAGCCGACCGCCGAAGGGCCGAGGCCCGAACCGGTCGCTGCCTGCCCCGCCACGATGTTCGACGAGGTCACGAACGGATAGGTGCCGTGGTCGACGTCGAGCAGGGCGCCCTGAGCGCCCTCGAACAGGATGCGCTTGCCGGCGCGGCGTTCGCCGTCGAGCAGCGACCACACCGTGTCGGCATAGGGCAGGATCTGCGGCGCGATGGCCTTGAGCTCGGCGAGGAGCTGCCCGCCATCGGCCTCGGCGATGCCGAGCCCCCGGCGCAGGGCGTTGTGGTGCGTCAGCAGCCGTTCGATCTTGGCTTCCAGCAGCGCGTCGTCCTCGAGGTCGATGACCCGGATCGCGCGGCGGCCCACCTTGTCCTCATAGGCCGGTCCGATACCGCGCTTGGTCGTGCCGATCTTGAGGCCGGAATTCGAGGTCTCCCGGAAATGGTCGAGCTCGCGGTGAAGCGGCAGGATCAGCGTCGCGTTGTCCGCGATGCGCAGATTGTCGCGGCTGATCGCGACCCCTTGTGCCTGCAGCTTCGCGATCTCCTCGACCAGATGCCACGGATCGACCACGACGCCGTTGCCGATCACCGAAAGCTTGCCGGGCCTGACGATGCCCGAGGGCAGGAGCGACAGCTTGTAGACCACGCCGTCGATGACGAGCGTATGGCCCGCATTGTGCCCGCCCTGGAACCGGACGACCACATCGGCCTGGCTCGACAGCCAGTCGACCAGCTTGCCCTTGCCCTCGTCGCCCCACTGGGCGCCCACAACGACCACGTTCGCCATCGCATCAGCCTTCAGATCGACCCTGGCCCCGCCTCCGGCGAAGGCAGGGCGCCAACGAAAAGCCCCGGCGCAAGGCCAGGGCTTCGGGTTCATCCTTGCAGCTTCTCATGAT
>JAIXZF010000084.1 GCA_027489835.1 Hyphomicrobiales bacterium | reverse complement strand
GTCCATGTCAGCATCGCCGTGGCGGCGAGCGCGAAAAGCTTCATCCGATTCATTCGGAACCATCTCCCTGTTGCCGGCAGGGACGGCCCGGTTTTCCGGATCTCGCCTTGCCCTCGGGGCTCAATCTGCATGCGAGATCCATTTCGACAAGGCCTCGCCGGGATATCGCTTCCACTGAGAGCAATAGATATTCCCACAACGCATCTGTCATCTTGATTCGTATGCTTTAAGATCATTGACCTATGCCGACGGCGGGGCGTCTTGCGGTTCAGGCCGCGCTGAACCCGGTCCGTTGACGCGCGAGCCTATGCAGCATTACTATCAACGGACCAGCAATGTATGTCTCCGGTGAATAGCTCCATGCATGACGAGGCGCGGCCAAGCCTGCGCGAGCTCGAGGTCCTGCGGGCCTTGATTGCTTCGCGCAAGACGACATCGGCCGCCGCCAGCCTCGGCGTGTCGCAGCCCGCGATCTCGCGGTCCATCGCGGCGCTGGAGGCACGCGTGGGGCGCACGCTGTTCTCGCGCGAAGGAGGGCGCCTGACGCCGACTGCCGAGGCCTTCGCGCTGGAGGAGGAAACGCGGCCGATCTTCGCCGCGCTCGACCGGATTGCGGTGTGGCCCGACGGGCCGGCGCGCCGCGGGCTGGTGAGGGTCGCCGCCTCTCCGACGCTCGCCCATTTCCTGCTCCCGGACGTCGTCGCGCGCTTTCGCGCCACAGAGCCCGAACTCGCCATCCATGTCGAGATCGGGACGGGGAGCGCCGTGATCGCGGCGGTGGCGGATCGGCTCGCCGACCTCGGGCTCGTCGATGCTCCCGCGAACCATCCCGCCGTCCGCGCCGAGCCGATGCGCGAGGCGGTGGGGCACGTGATCATGCGCCAGGGCCATCGGCTGGCCTCGCTCCAGCGGATCGGCCCGCAGGACCTTCAGGGCGAGCCGATGATCGCGCTGGCGCGGCGCTTCCCGTCGCGGATCGAGGCCGAGCGGCATTTCGCGGCGGCGGGGGTCGAGCCGCGCTTCGTGACCGAGGCGACGACCTCGGCCTTCGCGGCGGAGCTGGTGCGGCGCGGCGTCGGCGTCGCGCTGATCAATCCGTTTCCGCTCAGCCATGGCGGGCTCGATGGGCTCGTAGCGCTGCCCTTCACGCCGGTCATCCGCTACACCACCATGCTGCTCTTCGGCGCATCCGGCGCGGCCTCTCCCGCCGCGCGCCGCTTCGCCGACGCGCTCAAGGCCAGCGTGCCCGAAGGCGGGCTGTCCCAACCATCGAACTGAGGCCCAATGCGCGATACCGACATCCACGACGAGACAGCGACGCTCGGCATCCTCGCGCGGCTGGTGAGCTTCGACACGACCAGCCGCAACTCCAACCTGCCGCTGATCGACTGGGTGGAAGCCTATCTCGCAGGCCATGGGGTCGCGTCCATCCGCACCACGGACGAAGCGGCCCGGAAGGCCTCGCTCTTCGCCACGATCGGGCCTCGCGACAAGCCCGGCTACGTGCTGTCGGGCCATACCGACGTGGTGCCGGTCGACGGGCAGGACTGGTCGACGCCGCCTTTCGCGCTGACCGTCCGCGACGGACGCGCCTATGGCCGCGGCGCGGTCGACATGAAGGGCTTCATCGCCGCCTGCCTTGCCGCGGTGCCCGCCATGAAGCATGCCGCGCTGAAGAAGCCGATCCATCTCGCGCTGTCCTATGACGAGGAGGTGGGCTGCGTCGGCGTCAGGCCCATGCTCAAGAGGCTGGCGGCGGGCGAATTCGGCGTTGCGTCGCCGGAAGCTGCCTTCATCGGCGAGCCGACCTCCATGGAGGTCGTCATCGGACATAAGGGCAAGCGCAGCGTCCGGGTGACGGTGCGCGGCAGCACGGCGCATTCGTCGCTCGCGCCGCTCTACGTCAACGCCGTGGAGTTCGGCGCGCTGCTGGTGGCGTTCGTCAAGGGGCAGGGCGAAAGGCTCGCTTCGGCCGGGCCGCGCGACGCGCTTTACGACATCACCCACTCCACCGCGCATGTCGGCGTGTTCCGGGGCGGCACGGCGCTCAACATCGTGCCGGCCAGCGCGGAGATCCTCTACGAATACCGGGTGATCGCCGAGGATGACGCGGACGCGCTGGTGGAAGAGGCCAGAGCCCATGCGCGCGACATGCTCGAGCCGCGCATGATGGAGGTCGATCCGTCGGCTGGCATCGATTTCGAGGTCTACACGAGCTTCGCGGGGCTCGACACGGCGCCCGAGGCGCCCGTCGTGTCGCTGGCCAAGCGGCTCGCGGGCCGCAACGGCCACGCCAAGGTCGCCTATGGCACGGAGGCCGGGCTGTTCACGGCGATGGCGGGCATTCCCGCCGTGGTGATCGGCCCCGGCTCGATCGAGCCCGCGCACAAGGCCAACGAGCATATCGAACTCACGCAGCTCGAAGCCTGCGAAGGCTTCATCGCGCGGCTGATCGAGGAGGCTTGCCGCTGAGGGGTCGCCAGATCTTACGCTGTCTTCTAGGCCTCGAGCCGGCATTTCTTTGAGAGCTGCCAATCTCCGTCACCAATGGCTCCTGGCCCGATCCCGGCTCAAGGCCGGGATGCCGGCGGTGCAGGCGGGCGTTCAGAACGCCTTGAAGGTGATGATCGTGTGCGTATCCGCGATCTCGGGGATGGTCTGCACGTGCTGGGCGATGAAATGGCCGATGTCGACATCCTTGGGGATGTGGAACTTGGCGAGGATGTCGTAATTGCCTGCGGTCGAGTAGATCTCGGACGCGATCTCGCGGTCGGCCAGGGCGGTGGCGACCTCGTAGGTCTTGCCGAGCTTGCACTTGATCTCGACGAAGAAGGTCTGCATCGGGCGTCTCCCATTCCTGCCTCGGGCTTAGCGCAT
>JAIXZF010000217.1 GCA_027489835.1 Hyphomicrobiales bacterium | reverse complement strand
TACGACGTCGACCCCAGGTCCTTCGCCCGCGACGAGGAGATCCGCACCGTCTCCGAGCTGGAGGAGGTCTTCGCCGATCCGCTGTTCCGGGCCGCGCCCATCCCGCGCAACGAACTGCGTGAGGCGGCGGACGTCGCCCCCTCGCTCGTCAGCGCCATCCAGCGGCTGTACCGCGCCTATGTCGAGACCCGCGAGACAGGCGAAACCGGCGGCTTCAGCGACGCCGACCGCGGCGAGGGCATACAGGCGGGCCGAGAAAACCCGGTGGAGCGCGTCCGCGACTTCCTGCACGCGGCCAACAACCACTTCCCGGAGCTTGAGGAACTGGCGGAACGGCTGGCCAGCGACCTGGCCGTGACCGGCCACGAGCTTTTCTTCGCCTTGAGCGAACGCCTGCGCGAACGGCATGGCCTCAGGGTTCAGGTGCTGCCGGTCGACGTCATGGGCCAGGCGCTCAGCCGCTTTGACCGTCATCGTCGCCGGATCATGCTGTCGGAGCTGGTCGAGCCCTCGGGGCGCATCTTCCAGCTGGCCTATCAGCTCGGATTCGCCGAGGCCAACGAGCCGATCGATGCCATCGCCCAGCGCCTGGACCCGACCCAGGGGCCCATGCGGCGCCTGCTCAGGATCACCCTCGGCAACTACTTCGCCGCCGCGCTGATGATGCCCTACGCCCGCTTCCTGCAGGCCGCCGAGGCGCTGGACTACGATGTGGAGGTGTTGAGCGCCCGTTTCTCGGCCTCGTTCGAGCAGGTGGCGCACCGGCTTACCACGCTGGCCCGGCCGACGGCGAGAGGCATCCCGTTCTTCCTCGTCAGGGTCGACACGGCGGGCAACGTCTCCAAGCGCTTTTCGTCGGGGCTGTTCCCGTTCTCCCGGTTTGGCGGCACCTGCGCCCGCTGGAACATCCACCAGACCTTCCGCTCGCCGGGCCGCGTGCTGACCCAGATCGTCGAGCTGCCCGATGGCGCGCGCTGGTTCTCGATCGCGCGCACAGTGCGACGCACCGCTGCGCCCTGGGGCGAACCCGAGGCCCAGTTCGTCATCGGCCTGGGCTGCGACCTGAAATATGCGAGCCGCCTGATCTATTCGCGCGGGCTCGATCTCAAGACCTATGAGGTCACGCCCATCGGCATCAACTGCCGGCTCTGCGAGCGGCCCAACTGCTCGCAGCGCGCCGCCCCGCCCCTGATGAAGACGCTGCAGATCGACGAGAGCGTGCGGGGCATCTCGCCCTTCGAATTCGAGCTCTGATGGCGGGGCCTCTCAGGCCACCTGCAGTCCGGGCTTGTGCTTGAAATAGGCGGTGAGGATCTCGCGCATCGGCGCGGGCCTGCCGAAATGATAGCCCTGGCCGCAGCGGCAGCCCATCGCCGCCAGCATCGTGGCCTGTTCTTCCGTTTCGATCCCTTCCGCCACCGTCGTCATGTCCAGCGTGCGGGCCAGCTGGACGATGGTGTGCGTCACGGCGAGCGAGCGCCGGTTGGCGCCGATCTCGGAAACGAAGCTGCGGTCGATCTTCAGCTCGTCGAAGCCGAGCGTGCGCAGATAGGACAAGGACGAGTAGCCGGTGCCGAAATCGTCGAGCGAGAGGGTGACGCCCATCGCCTTGCGCGTGTTCCATCAGCTGGACCACGTTGCGCGTGTCGTGGATGAACACGCTTTCCGTGATCTCCAGCTTCAGCCGGCCCGGCGGCAGGCGGGTCGCGCTCAGCACTTCGGCGATCAAGGCCGGGATGTCGAGCTTGATGATCTGGACGGCGGAGAGGTTGACCGAGACCACGACCGGCTCGGGATAGGCGGCCGCCGCCTGGCAGGCCTTGAACAGCATCACACGGCCGATCTCGATGATCTTGCCGCTCGATTCCGCCACGGGAATGAAATCGGCAGGGGAGACGAGCCCGCCATCGGGTCGCCGCCACCGCGCCAGCGCCTCGAAGCCGACCACCTTGCGCGAGGCCAGCTCGACGATCGGCTGGAAATGGGGCTCGAACTCCTTCCAGTAATCGGCCGTCGCGAGGTCGGCCTCCAGCTTCCGGCGCGCCGCGATCTGGTCGAACATGGACGGGTCGAACAGGGTGATCCGCCCCTTGCCGGATGTCTTCGCCGTCCCGAGCGCGATGTCGGCATGGCCGATGAGGTCTTCGGTCGGCGTGGCCGCGGCGCAGGCGACGGCGACGCCGACGCTGCAATGGCGTCCGGGATCGAGCCGGCCATGATGAATGCAACGTAAAATTGTATTCTTTCGATGCCGCAGTTTTCGGATGAAGGCTTTCCGCGTTCCGGGCTGGGCAGGCGCACAAGAAAAGGCCGGGGCTTTTGGCCCCGGCCCTCAGTAACGCTCTGATGCTTCGCGCGTCAGCGCCTGCGGTCCGCCGTCGTCTCGACGTCGCGGCTGCCATGGCGATCGTCATCGACCTCGACCTCGGTGCGCCGCACCGTGTCCTGCACCGTCTGGGCGCGGTCCTCGACGTTCTTGCGCAGCACCAGCTCTTCGGTGACGCGAGCCTCCTTGGACGTCACGGCCTCTTCCGTCCGCTCATTGGCCTCGATCGTGCGTTCGCGGAAAAGGTCCTCGCCGGTGCCGACCGCCCGGTCGACCGGGCGTCGCTCGACCTCCACGTGTTCTTGGCGAAGCGTCACCTGCTCCTCGACCGGCGTCTCGATCACGTAGGAGCGCACCCGCACGCGCCCTCCCTGCACCTGCCGCTTGCCGACCCTGAGCTGCTCCTGGACGATCGGAATCACGTCATCGGAGCCGGCCGCCTGCGCGCGGTCGCCCATCGTCATGCCGCCGCTGGCCTCGCTGCGCCCGCCCATGTCCGAAGACATGCCGCGCGTCGTCACCTGGGCGCGCGATGCATCGTCATCCGACATCGAGCCGGCCAACGCACCCACACCTTCGTCGCGCCTGTCCGGCGTCGAGCCGACGCGGCCCTCGTTCATCATGGCGCCGGTGCCGACCGGGTCCGTCCCCATCGCAGCGCCCGCCATGCCGGCTCCCGCCATTCCGGCCGAGCCGGAGGCAAGCCCGGCGGCGCCGGACGTCTCCGGCGCGCCGTGCTCGTAGCCGCGCCAGCCTTCGCCGCGCCAGCTCGCCTCCTGCTGCTCGATGTCGACCGTGCCGTGCTTCTCGAGGATGTCCTGGGCACGGGCGGCATGCGCCTCGTCGACGGTCACGCTGACCATCACGGTGCCCCGCCGCATGGCTTCGGCATAGGTGTAGCGGTCTTCGTCAGGCAGGAAGAGGTCGGCCAGCGAGGCCCAGAAGCCGCGTTCCTCGGTGGAGGCGCGGGCGCCCGGCTCGATGTCGGTCGTTGGCGTGTCCGCCTCGTTCTCCGGCATCAGGCGGATCGCATCGCGCGGGATTCCGGCATGGGTAAGTTCGCTGATCGCCGTCTCGGCGTCGCTGCGGCTGTTGAAAAAGGCCGCGATGACCTGCTCAGTCATGATTGTTCTCCGTTCTGGATCGGGTGTCGGGTGAAGGCTCGTCTTGCAATGCGTCCGCAGAATCGGGCGCCAGGCGCTCGATGACGGCGCGCTGCTTGCGGAGGACGACGGAGGTGTCCGTCATGTCCGTCGTGTGGCGTCGCCCGATCCGCAACTCCTCCTTCAGGAGCAGGCGTTTCTCGACGACGAGGACTTCCTCGAAGATCGGCAGGATGGTGACGTCGCCCTCCGTGCGGAGGCTGGGCGCCGCTTCCCCCGGCTCGATCAGCCGGTCGATGGCGATGCGCTCGACATCGACCGTCTCGGTGTCGAGTGATTGTCGGATGGGCTGTTCGAACTCGTCGGTGACCGACCTGACCCTGACCTTGCCGGTCACCACCTGCCTTTTGCCAAGGAGAAGACGTTCCTCGACAATGGGCAGGATCTGCACTTCGGGGCTTGCGGCCGGAGCGGGGGTCAGCACCCCGTCTGCACTTTCGCCTTGGTCGCTCATCGCCTCGACGCCGACCGGGTTCATGCGGGGTTAGCTTCGCCGGTCTGCGTCGCTCATGGCGCGGCCCGACTGTGACGAGGCAGGAATTGCGCCGCCATGAAGCCCATGCCCGCCAGCGAACTCGGCGCCGAGCTCATGCGAGGTCATGGTCGGCTCAACGGCCGCCATGCGCCCGCCGAACCACGCCGCAACGCCGCCCAGAATCAGCCCCAGCGCTGCGAGAAGCGCGCCGCTGGACACGGCCTTGGCTGCGACGTCGGCCGCACGGGCCGCCTGATCGCGTGCCTGGTCCACCGTCTGGCGATACTGCGTCTCATACTGCTGCACCTGGCCGCGGGCCTGATCGACCGGAATGTTCTGGGCCCGGGCGATGGCGTCCGCCGCGCGGTTGCGCGCCTCGTCGGCCTGCTGCGCGTTGCCGGTCAGTGCGGCCCGGACGGCAGAGATCGCCGCGTCGCGCAGCGCCGCCGGATCATTGCCGCCGCTGGAGTCGCGGATCGAGCGCTCGATGCTGCCGAACGGATCGGTTGCCCCGGCGAGGCTGGGAGCCGCGGCCTGTGCGACAGAGGACACCGCGCCGCCGGCTGAGCCCGCGGCATTTGCAACCGTGCGATAGGCCCCGCCGAGCAGCCCGCCGAGCGCCGTCGTCAACAGGTAGAAGATCACAAGCGTCGTGACGGCCCAGCTGGTGAAGCCATGCCAGGCGGCGGTGTCGGGCTTGGGCTGCCCTGAAAGCCGGCCGGCCGCGATCCCGCCCAGCAGCGCTGCGATGACGCCGGAGATCAGCCACCATGCGCCGGCCCCGAGCGAGAAACTGCTGGCCGACGGGTTCGCTGCGGCGCCGGCTGCCGGGTCGAGGGTGGCCGCGCCGATGCCGACGCCGACCATGTTGAGGATGAGCTGCGAAGCCAGCGCCACGACGACGCCGGCCAGCACAGCACCCCAGGAAACCTTGTTGATCATCACGGTGCGGACATCTTCCGCTGGCGAGATCGGGCTCATGTGCGGAGCGTCGAGGTCGCCCCGATTGCGCGGAGTATCGGGCCTGTAATCTTTGTTCATCGGTCTGATCCGTCGTAATGGGATGCGCGGCCTTGAAGCCGCCAAATATGTCTTGATGAAAATCGTTATCGCGCGGTCATGAAGGCAATGATGTCAGGCATGAATGCCGCGTAGAGCTGGCGAAAATTCTGCCGTCCGTGCCGAAATCATGACGAAGGCATGAAACAACGTTTCGTCAGCTCGTAATCATCTTGAAACGCAGCGCTGGATCATGATCCGCGCTCATCCACCCAACACAGCAGAGTCGTGTCGGTTCCGTCTTCGCTAGCCCCTTCCGGATGCCAGGGCAGGCCCAGCGGAAGCTTGGCCGGAGGCGTGTCCGGCGCCTTCCCACACCCGCCTCCGGCTTCGCGTTTTCCTGCTGCATGGCGGGCCCCGCCGCGTGCAGCGCGCTGTCGGCCCGCCTTAACAGCTCGCCGGGTCTCGTGCCGAGCGCGGGGCCTCCATCCGCCCCCGGGGCGCGCCGAGCGCGGCGCCGCTGTGGACAAGCCCATCCGTTCTCGGCCAATCTCCGCTGCAATCAGGAATCGCTCATCATGTCCGTCGGCCTTGCCGCCGACCTTCCGCTTTACCGGCCGCCGGCGCCTCGGCCCCTGTCGCCGACCTTGTCGCTGGTGCGGATGCTGGCGACGCGTCCGCGCAGCCTGCTGAGCCTTGTGCCGGCCGCGGCCTACCGTGAGCGCGTCATGCGTCTCGGGCTCTCGCGGCGCGGCATCCTCATCGTCAACGATCCCGAGCTGATCCGTTCGATCCTGACCAACCCGCTGGATATCTACCCGAAGAACGACCTGATGGTCGGCGCGCTCGAGCCGCTTGTGGGACGGTCGATCTTCGTGTCCGACGGCGCGGCCTGGCGACGGCAGCGCGCCATGGTCGATCCGGCCTTCTCGCACATGGGCATCAGCCGCGCCTTCCGCTGGATGGCGGCGGCGATGGACGACCACGAGGCGCGGCTGGACCGCGTGGCGGACTCTGGCGAAGCGCTGTCGCTCGATGCCGGCATGAGCCACCTGACGGCGGACATCATCTGCCGCACGATCTTCTCCCGCTCGCTGGAGGATGACGTTTCGCGCGGCGTGTTCAGCGCCTTCGCCGAATTCGAGCGCTCCGTGGCGAGCGTCGACATCCGCGCCTTGCTGATCGGCAAGCCCTGGGGGCATGTGAGCCAGCCCCGGCGCGTGCTGGACGCCTGCGAGAGCATCCGTGCCCATGTCCGCGCCATGCTCGAGCCGAGGCTTGCGGCCGGCGCGCGCGAAGGCGGCGACATTGCCGGTGACCTTATCGCGGCGCGGGACCCGGCCACGGGCGAGGGCTTCAGCCTCGAGGAGTTGATCGACCAGATCGGCGTGTTCTTCCTCGCCGGCCACGAGACCACGGCGAGCGTGCTGACCTGGGCCTTCTTCATCCTCTCGCAGAGACCCGAGATCGTCGCCCGGATGCGCGTCGAGATCGACGCCGTTGCGGGCTCAGGACCCATCGAACTGGGCCACGTCAAGAAACTGGAGTTCACGCGTGACGTGTTCCGCGAGGCGCTGCGGCTTTATCCGCCGATCACCTTCATTCCCCGCGTGGCGGCCGAGGACACGGTGATCGGCGGCTTCCAGGCGAGGAAGGGCGCCATGGTGATGATCGCGCCGTGGACCATCCACCGCCACAAGGACCTGTGGCGCGACGCGGACCTCTTCGATCCGGACCGTTTCTCCGATCCTTCCCAGAAGGACAGCGTCGCCAACGCCTATTTGCCCTTCGGCCAGGGCCCGCGCGTCTGCGTGGGCGCGGCCTTCGCGACGATCGAGAGCGGGCTCATCCTGGCTCGCCTGATCCGCCGCTACGACATCGCGGCGCTGGCGCCCGAGAAGGTGAAGCCCGTGGCCCGGCTGACCACGCGGCCAGCCGAGGAGATCATGGTGCGGTGGACGCGGCGCGCCTGAACGCGGTCGCCGCGCCCGGTCAAGCCGTCAGCGGGCCGAGATCGTGGTCAGGTCCTGGAACCAGTGCTGCGCCTGCACGAAGTCCTTGACCTTGGGCGAGAGCACATGGGGGTTGGTGTCGTGCACCACCCAGACGAGCGCTGCGTCGTCGACGATCATGGCATGAGCCTCGGCGATCAGGCGGTTCTGCTCGTCGACATCGAAGCTGCGCTTTGCAGCGTCCAGCAGAGCGTCCACCTTCGGGTTGGCATAGCCGCCCCAGTTGACGCCAACCGGCGCGACCTGATCCGAGTGGAAGAAGCGGATGATCGCCAGCAGCGGGTCCGAGGTCAGGTAGGCGACGTTGTTGGACGTGACCCCGGCGTTCGACTCGTCCTTCGCCCCGCGCCGCCAGGCGGTGTAGAGCACCTCGAGCTCGACGACCTTGAAGCTGATGTCGATGCCGATGTCCTTCAGGCTCTGCTGGATTGCCTCGTTCATGGGCAGGGACTGCATCTGTCCCGTGCCGCCCTGAGCGATCAGGAAGGTCGTCTTCAACGGCTTGGCAGGAGAGTAGCCCGCTTCGAGCACGAGCTTCCTGGCGGCCTCGAGGTCGTACTTGATGTCGAAGCTCGGCTTGCCGAACCACGGGCTCGACGGGTCGACCTGCCCCTTGGCGGGCTTGGCGAGACCCGAGAGCAAATGGACGATGCCCTCGCGGTCGATGGCGAGGTTGAGCGCCTTGCGCAGGCGGACATCGGTCCAGGGCGAGCCGGGCTGCACGCTCAGATGGTAGTTCCAGACATGGGGCGTGACGTTGTCGACGATCCTGAAGCCGGCGCGCTTGAGCTGGGGGATGCTGTCGGGCGCCGGCGTCTCGATCAGGTCCACCTGTCCCGACAACAGCGCGTTGGTGCGCGAGGACACCTCCGGAATGGGGATCAGGATCATCTTGTCGACCTTCGCCATCCGGCTCTTGTCCCAGTAATCCGCATTGCGCACGAGTTCCGCTCGCTCGCGCGGTACCAGCGATTCAAGCTTGAACGGCCCGGTGCCCGAGGGCTTGCCGGCGACCTTGTCCCAGTCGCGGCCCATGGCCTCGTACTGAGCCGGGCTGCCGATCAGGAACCACAGCATCTGGTAGGGAAAGAAGGAATCCACCTCCTTGGTGGCCACCTCGACGGTCATGTCGTCGATCTTGCGGTAGCTCGCCACCGAGGGAAGGCGCGGCCTCACCTGCGCGGCCTGACGGCGGTCGAAATGCGGGGCCTTCTCGTCCAGCACCTTGGCGAAGTTCCAGATCACCGCATCGGCGTTGAAAGCGCTGCCGTCGTGGAACTTCACGCCCGGGCGCAGTGCGAACCGCCATTTCGTCTTGTCGGCCGCATCCACGGTCCAGCTGGTGGCTAGGCCCGGCACAAGCTTGCCCGGCCGCTCCGCCACGTTCATCTCCCACGCCACGAGCGGGTCGTAGAGGGTGTGGCCCGTGAACTGGTAGGCGCCCGCGCCCCGGTCCGGCTGGCCGGTCGTCAACGGGATGTCGGCGGTGGAGATGCCGTAGCGCAGGACGGTCTGGGCGAACGCGGAAGGCGCGAACGATGCGGCGAAGGCGAGCGCAGCCAGCGTGCGGGCGAATGTTTTCATGGGGGAGCTTTCCGAGAGAGGTGCGAGCCCCTCAAGGCAAGTCCGGTGCCACCGGAGCTGCGCTCGCGAAGGCGTTACTTCCGGGCGGCGTGAGCGCTCTTCCAGCCGAAGCGCTCGAAGTAGTTCCGCTTGCCCGCGTGCCAGAAGATGATGCCGAGCCCGATCAGGCAGGGGATCGACCAGTAGATCGGGTTCAGCGCGTTATGCGGCGCGAAGCGGACGAAGCCGAAGGCGAGAAAGGCCGTGTAGCAGGAGATGCCGGCGCCGACGCCGGCCTTGAAATGCTCGACGAGGTAATCCATCCGCGGCGGGGCCGGCTTGAAGATGAACCACAGATTGGTGATCGCCGCGGCAAAGCCGATGAAGGGCATCGCGACCATCAGCGGCTGGCCGATGGCGATGCCGATCACGAGGCAGTTCAGCGCCGTGGCGAGCGTGGTGACCTGCATGGCGACGTGAATTGGCGCCCGGTCCGCGGCATGGTCCGCCTTGTTCCTGACCACGGTGAGCGAATGCCAGGCGAGGCTCGACGTCAGCATCCCGAGATAGAGCATCATCCAGCCGAAGATGCCGCGGATCATCACGGGGTCCGACAGTTTCGGGTGCGTGGGCAGCGGGTCGATCAGCGTGCAGGCCGCCATGGCCGCGGCGAGCACGCCGTTGGCGAGCATGGCCCAGGCGAACCAGCGGCCCCAGCGCCGATGGTTGACCCCGCCCTTGCGGCCGATGACCGGGACCCAGAAGGCCATGAGCCCGAAGGCGCCCACGGCGATGTGGACCACGACGATGTACTCGAAAAGCCAGACGATCATGCCCCAATCCCGCGCACGGCAGCGTGGTCGCGCCCCGCCGGCCGTGCCCCGAGGCTAGCATCTGTCCGCCGGATGCGACAATGCTGGAACAGGACCGCCGCGCGAACGGTCCACCGCTGAACGGGAGAAGAACGATGGTGCAGGCAGTGTGGAATGGCGTCGTGATCGCCGACTCGAACGACACCGTCGTCGTCGAGGGAAACCACTATTTCCCGACCGACGACGTCAAGGCCGGGTATCTCGAGCCGAGCGACACGACGACGACCTGCGCCTGGAAAGGCCAGGCGCAGTATCACAGCATCCGCGTGCATGGTGCGGTCAACCGCGACGCGGCCTGGTTCTATCCCGACCCCAAGCCCGGCGCGGAGGCCGTCCGCGGACGCATCGCCTTCTGGAAAGGCGTCGAGATCCGCTGAGGCGCGGCCTCACTCGTTGAGGGTGTAACGGCCGAGCTTGCAGACGTTCACGGCATTGCGCGTGACCATGTCGCCATCCGCGAACTTGAAGCGGAAGTCGTAGATGCAGTCCGGGCGGTTGTCGCTCATGTTGACGTTGATCTCGCCGCCGGCGTTCAGCACCTTTGAGCCGAGAATGTCGTTCTCCCACTTGCTGACGCGGGCGGGCGAAGCCCAGAACGACTCCAGCTTGACGCTGGTGTTGTTGAACAGCTTGAACGTGCAGACCTCGACGCCGCGATTGCAGGCCTCGGCCGGCCCGGCGAGCAGCGTGGTGACGACGGCGGCGCCGGCGACGGCGAAGACAGATTTCAGCATGGTGTGACAGCCCCTTTGACCCCATGGGATCATAGCCCCGGGGCGCTCGCCGCTGTCAATATTGTCCTAATTGCTTACGCGGATTTTCCGGCTGCCATCCTTAACCGCAAGGCTCCCGGCGCAGGGCCGCCCCGCGGCGCCGGCTCATGCGCTCACTTAAATTCCCGGCCTCGACCTGTTATCTGGTGAGGCAAGCCCAGCAGAGGCTCCAGGAACGGACAGTCGAGGACAATCATGCAGCTCAAGGATCCCACCCTTCTCAAGTCGCAGTCCTACATCAACGGCCAGTGGGTGGGGGAGGGCGTCGACGCCGTCGACAACCCGGCGACGGGCGAAGTGCTGTCGAAGGTGCCGCGCCATGGCGCCGCCGAGGCGACCCAGGCCGTCGTGGCCGCTGAAGCGGCCTTCAAGCCCTGGGCGAAGAAGCTCGCCAAGGAGCGCACCGCGATCCTTCGCAAATGGTTCGACCTCATCGTCGCCAACGCCGACGACCTCGCGCTCATCATGACGAGCGAGCAGGGCAAGCCCCTGGCCGAGGCGAAGGGCGAGGTTATCTACGCCGCTTCCTTCGTCGAGTACTACGCCGAGGAGGCCAAGCGCATTTATGGCGAAACCATTCCTTCGCCCTTCCCGAACGCGCGGGTCATGGTCACGCGCCAGCCCATCGGCGTCATCGCGGCGATCACGCCGTGGAACTTCCCGGCCGCGATGATCACCCGCAAGGTGTCGCCCGCGCTTGCCGCCGGCTGCACGGCGGTCATCAAGCCCGCGCCCGAGACGCCGCTGACCGCGCTTGCCCTCGCCGAGCTCGCGCACCGCGCCGGCATCCCGCCCGGCGTCCTCAACATCATGACGGGCGACGCCCCTGCCATCGGTCAGGTCTGGTGTGAGCACCCCGCGGTTCGCTTCGTGGGCTTCACCGGCTCGACCGAGGTCGGCAAGCTGCTGATGAAGCAGGCGGCCGGCACGGTGAAGAAGGTCGGGCTGGAGCTCGGCGGCAATGCGCCCTTCATCGTCTTCGACGACGCCGATCTCGACGCGGCCGTCGATGGCGCGATCATCTCCAAGTACCGCAACATGGGCCAGACCTGCGTCTGCGCCAACCGCATCTACGTGCAGGATGGCATCTACGACGCCTTCGTCGAGAAGTTCGCCAAGAAGGTCATCGACCTCAAGGTCGGCAACGGCGCCGAGGTCGGCGTCATGCAGGGCCCGCTCATCACGATGGAGGCGGTCGAGAAGGTCGAGAGCCACATCGCCGACGCGGTGGGCAAGGGCGCAAAGGTCGTGGTCGGCGGCAAGCGCCATGCGCTCGGCCGCACCTTCTTCGAGCCGACCGTCCTCAGCCACGTCACCACCAAGATGGTCGTGGCGCGCGACGAGACCTTCGGCCCAATGGCGCCGATCTTCCGCTTCAAGGACGAGGCGGACGTGATCGAGCAGGCCAACGCCACGCAGTATGGGCTGGCGTCCTATTTCTACGCCCGTGACCTCGGCCGCGTCTTCCGGGTCTCCGAGGCGCTGGAATATGGCATGGTGGCGGTCAACACGGCGCTGCTCGGCGCGGCCGAGGTGCCGTTCGGCGGCGTCAAGGAATCCGGCCTCGGACGCGAAGGCTCGCGCCATGGCATGGATGAGTTCACCGAGATCAAGTACGTGCTGCTCGGCGGCCTCGGCGTCTGAGGCTCGGCCCGGGCACCTTGGGGCGGACGCTTTGCCGCGTCCGCCGCTTAACCTTCTCTTGACCAAAGCTTGGCATCAGTCGGCCCACGCCGGCGCACGGACCCGATGCCGAGGTCACACACTCGTGTCGTGCTTTCGCCGCGTTTTCTGAATAAACGTTCAGACAGCGAGCTGGAGCTGACCCGATGGGATTCCCCGCCCAATCCAGGGATGTGCGGTTGGACGTGTTGAGGGGGCTCGCGCTTCTCATCATCTTCATCGACCACATTCCTGGCATCATCTTTTCCGGCATGACGCCGCAAGCCTTCGGCTATGCCGATGCTGCCGAGGCGTTCGTGCTGATCGCGGGGATCTCCGCCTATCACGCCTATGGCCAGCGCCTGCGCGAGAGCGGCTTGCTGCGCGGCTCGCTGCCGATCTTCAACCGCGTCTGGCAGCTCTACGTCACGCATCTGGCGCTCGTCGTGCTGGTTGCCGGCATCGCGGCCTATGCCGCGCAACGTTTCGGCGACCCCAACTATCTCGAGGCGCTCGGCCTCGACGTCTTTATCGCCGATCCGGCCTCGGCGATCCTCGGCGTGGTCACGCTGACCTTCCTGCCCAACTTCCTCGACATCCTGCCGCTCTACATGATCCTGCTGGCGGCGCTTCCGCTGGTCCTGCTCGCCCTGAGGGTCCACTGGTCGATCCCGCTCGCTCTTTCGGCGGCCATCTATGCGCTGGCGCAGGCCACCGGGCTGAACCTTCCGAACATACAGGCCAGCCGCGTCTGGTTCTTCAACCCGCTGGCATGGCAGTTCATCTTCGTAGCGGGCGTCGTGATCGCGCATCTCACGGCAGACGGCCGCACCGAGGCACTGTTCCGCATGAAGCGCCTCGTCCTCGCCGTGACGGTTCTGTCCGCGGCCTATGTCGTCTTCTCGCTGGTTTCGGTCGCGCCCTGGCGCCAGTTTCCCGCTCTCGCCAATTTCAGGCTGATCGACCCCTCTGACCTGCCCATCGCGGACAAGACCAATCTTTCGCCGCTCAGGCTGCTGGACGGCTTCGCCAAGGCCTGGCTGATCGCGGTGCTCGTGCCGCGCGCCGCTGCCTGGCTGGGCTCCGCGCCCGCTCGGCTGGTCGCGGTCGCGGGTCGCCAGTCGCTGCCGGTCTTCGTGCTCGGGCTGGTACTCTCGACGACGGCGGGCGTGATCGTCCGCGAGGCCGGCTTCATGCTGCTGGTGCAGGTGGCGGTCGTGGCCGCCGGAGCCGCCCTGATGATCGGCTTCGCCGCATTGCTGGATTGGCAGGCTCGCGGCTTGAAGCGCGAAGCGGCGTCCAGGGCCGAGCCCGCGCCACTTCCGGTGCCGGGCCACGCGCCGCATCTGGCGCGAACCCTCGCCGAGCCCTCGACAAAGTGACGCGGCCGGGCATGATGAAGCGCATGGACGTCGTCCCGTTCCTGAACTCCGGCCGGCTGGCCGCGCTTTGCCTCGCGCTCGGCCTCGCTGCCGCCGCACCCGCAGCTGCGCAGGGCGTCGATCCGTCGCGCTCACGCGTCGCCAGCATCGCGCTGGACGGCTCGGCCCTGCCCGGCGGCCTTGTGGCGGATGGCGGAGACGAGCCGACCGTCTGGTTCACGGCGGCCAACCGCAGCGCCGTGGGCGAGGTGGATGCCGCCTCGCGCACGGTCGGCTACATCGCGCTCGGGCACGGCGCCAAGCCGCGCGGCATCGCGCGCTGCCCTAACGGCAATCTTTACGCGCTCGATCCGGCGCTGAACGTCATCCACGAGATCACGCCAGCCACCGAGGAGGTGCGCCGCTTCCCGATGCCGGGCGGGCAGAGTGCCGACCTGCACAGCGCCGTCTGTACCCAGTCGAACGTGCTGCTGTTCACTGGCTACAATGGCTGGGTTGGCCGGCTCGACACGGCAATGGGCCAGGTCACCCTGTCCGAGGCGCTCGGCGGCCGTGGCCCTGCGCAGATGGCGATCTCGCCCTCCGGCGCGGTCTACTTCGTGTCCTACGCCTCCAACACCATCGTCCGGCTCGACGCGGCGTCTCTCAAGCAGGATGCCTTCGCGCTGCCGCAGGGCGTGGAAGGGCCAAAGGGCATTGCCATCGATGCAGGCGGCCGGGTCTGGGTCAGCGCCTTCCGCTCGGCCCGCCTCGCGCGCTTCGACCCCCGCAGGCGCGCCTGGGATGCGTGGCTGCTCGGCGACGGCGCGAGGCCGCACGCGGTCGCGGTCGAGGCCTCGGGGAGCGTGCTCGTGACCGATGTGGGACGCGACCGGCTGCTGCGCTTCGACCCCGCCGCGGGCGTCGGCGTCACGGTGGCGCAGCTCTCGGACAAGGGCCAGGCACGGTCGATGGCGAGGCTTGGTGACCGTCTCTGGATCACCGAAAGCGCCGTGGACCGGATCGCCGTCGTTGATCTGTCGCCCGCCCCGTCCAACTGACGGAAGGCCGGCGATCGGGGCCAGCCCGTCTGCCGCTCAGGGACCGCCGACGCTGGAAATCTCGATGCCGCCGCGCTGGGGCAGGTAGGCGGCGATCGCATCGGCCAGGGCCGCGCCAGCACAGGCATGCATGGGCACGGTCATGTGCAGCTCGTCCGGCTTCACGAGATCCTCGATGCTGGCGGCGCCGCGCCTGAGGATCCCGTCCATCAAATCGAACCGGCTCCACAGCATCGCCTCGTGCCGCCGCGCCATCGAGCCGAGCAGCTTGCGCGTGGCATCCAGGGTGGCCGACTTCAGGACGCGTGGCGCGACCTGCATGTCCATCAGAACCACGGGCGCCTCGATCTTGGAGAGTTCGGCGAAGCCCCGCGCGATGCTGAGCGCGCTCAGCGCCGGATCGACCGAGCGCACGACGTCGTTGACGCCGAGCTGCCAGATCACGAGGTCCGGCTTCTGGGCCGTGACGTCGGAAGCGAACCGCGCCACTGTTTCGGGCAGCGTCTCGCCGCCCTTGCCCTTGTTGAGCACCCGGAAGCTGCGCTCCCCGAACAGGCCGTTGAGCCGCTGCTCGAGCTGGGCCGGATAGGCGAGCCCCTGATCGGACAGGTCCGAGCCTTCCGTGGAAGACGAGCCGATCGCGACGAGGACGATCGTCTCCCGGCGGCGCAGCTTGTCGGACAAGGCGCGGAATTGCGGGTCGCGCGACACCGACCGGTCCTGGGCGGCCTTCGGGCACCAGCCTGGCAGCGCGACGGATTCCGCTGCGCGCGCGACAGGCGGCGCTCCCAGAATCGCGGCGCCCAGCAAAATCGCGGCGCAGAAGCCTTTGACCAATCGCATCACGAACCTGTCTGCGCCCCCGTGGCGTCGAAACCTGCCGTCGGCGCCGAGGAAATCCGCCACGTCGGTCCAAGGACGAATCCCCGACGCGATCGCCGATTTACGCAGCCCACCGCAAAGGCTATGGGGGCGGAAATGAACGGGACATGACCATGGCTGATCTGGAAGGGCTGAAGCGGGACGCCGCGGCCCGCGCGCTGCAGCTCGTCAGGCCTGGCATGAAGCTGGGCCTCGGCACAGGTTCGACCGCGAAGCATTTCGTCGAATTGCTGGGCGAGAAGGTCCGGGCCGGCCTCGAGGTCGTCGGCGTGCCGACCTCCGAGCAGACGCGCGAGCTGGCGCTCGCCTGCGGCGTGCCGCTCACCAGCCTCGACGAGACGCCCGCGCTCGACCTGACGGTGGACGGCGCCGACGAGATCGACCACGACCTGCGCCTCATCAAGGGCGGCGGCGCGGCCCTGCTGCGCGAGAAGATCGTGGCGCAGGCGTCGGCGCGCATGATCGTCATCGCCGACGAGACCAAGCTGGTCGAGCGCCTCGGGCGCTTTCCGCTGCCGGTCGAGGTCGCGCCCTTCGGCCTCGCCGCCACCATCATGGCCGTGCGCCGCGCCATCGAGAGGGCAGGCTGCCACGGTTCGGTCACGGTTCGGCCGCACAAGGCCGGCGGGGCGCTCGTCACCGACGGCGGCCACAACATCCTCGACGCCGCGCTCGGCAGCATTCCCGATGCGGCGCGGCTGTCGGATGAGCTTCACGAGGTGCCCGGCGTGATGGGGCACGGATTGTTTCTCGGGCTCGCCACTGGCGCGGTGCTTGCGACCCGGGCCGGCGTCAGGACGCTCGGCCAAATCGATTGACGAATGGGGCCCCGTTCTGACAAGGACGGCGCAGGACAAAGGACGCATCCCATGAAGCTCACCTATGCCGCCGTGATCATTGCGGCGATGGCAGGCCCGGCTCTGGCTCAGACGGCCGCGCCCGCGCCCGCCGCCCCTGTCGGCGTGCCGGTGACCTCCCTCACCGAAGGCCAGATGCGGTTCGCCCGCGAGATCGTCGAGGGCTCCGGCATCGGCCGCTCCTTCGATGGCGCCATTCCCGACATCGCCCTGCGCATCCGGCAGAACTTCGCGGTGTCCCGTCCCGAGATCGTCAAGGACATGGACGACACGCTCGTCGCGCTCCTGCCCGAAATCAGGTCGCGCCGCGGCGAGATCATCGAGCGCGCGGCCCGCGCCTTCGCCGCGCAGTTCACCGAGGCCGAGCTGAAGGAGGTTTCGACCTTCTTCAATTCGCCCATCGGCAAGAAGTACGTCACGGCCCAGCCGCAGATCCTCAACGAGATCTTCCAGTCCATGGAGCCGTGGATGCAGCAGACCTCCGAGTTCTTCCTCAGCCGTTTCCGCGAGGAAATGCGCAAGAAGGGCCACACGGTCTGACGCCAGCCGCAATGGGCCCTGGCCTGATGAGGAACTGAACGCCATGCGCGAGGTCGACCTGATCGTCATCGGCGCGGGCTCCGGCGGCGTGCGCGCCGCGCGCATCGCTGCCGGCCATGGCGCCCGCGTGATGATCGCCGAGGAAGACCGCATCGGCGGCACCTGCGTCATCCGCGGCTGCGTTCCCAAGAAACTGTTCGTCTACGCGAGCCGCTTCGCCGACGACTTCGCCGATGCCGGCTCCTTCGGCTGGTCGGTGGGCGAGGTCGGGTTCGACTGGCCGACGCTGCGCGACGCCGTGGCCGCCGAGGTGACGCGGCTCTCCGGCCTCTACCGCAAGGGCCTGACCGGCGCCGGCGTCGAGATCGTCGAGGACCGCGCCGTCGTCGCCGGCCCCGGCGAGGTCCGCCTCGTCCGCGGCGGCGACATCGTGAAGGCGAAGCATATCCTCGTCGCCACCGGCGGCCGACCGTCTCTTGAGCCGGCGATTCCCGGCGGCGAACTCGGCATCACATCCAACGAGATCTTCCACATGCCGACCCTGCCGAAGCGGCTGATGGTCATCGGCGGCGGCTACATCGCTCTCGAATTCGCCAGCCTGTTCGCCCGACTCGGCGTTTCGGTCAGCGTCGTCCATCGCGGCGACAACATCCTGCGCGGCTTCGACGACGACGTGCGCGGCCGGCTCCGCGATGCGCTCTCCGCGGCCGGCATCGAGCTGCTGCTGGGCCGCACCGTTTCGGGCATGGAGGCAGGGGCCGATGGCGTGCGCCACGTCACCCTGTCCGATGGCTCGCGGCGCGAGGCCGACGTGGTGCTGGTCGCTACGGGCCGGCGCGCCAACACCGCCGGGCTCGGCCTCGAGGCGGCGGGCGTCGAACTCCAGGCGGACGGTTCGGTAAAGGTAGACGCGGCGTCGCGCTCGACCTGCGCAAGCATCTATGCGGTGGGCGATGTCACTAATCGCGTGAACCTCACGCCGGTCGCGATCCGCGAGGGCCACGCCGTGGCGGACACGCTGTTTGGCGGCAAGCCGTGGACCGTGTCGCATTTTCCCATCGCCTCGGCGGTGTTCACCACGCCGGAGCTCGGCTCCATCGGCCTGTCGGAGCGGCAAGCGCGTGACCTCGGCCATGCGGTCACGATCTTCGAGACGCAGTTCAGGCCGATGCGGGCGACGATGACCGGCCGCGAGGACCGGACCTACATGAAGCTCGTGGTGGACGCCGCGACCGACAAGG
>JAIXZF010000324.1 GCA_027489835.1 Hyphomicrobiales bacterium | reverse complement strand
TTGCGCAGTGCCAGAGCGGCGCCGAAGCTGGCGATGACGAGGACGATGGCGCTGCCATGGGCCCTCAGCCGCGAGAAGGCGAGCCAGTCGACCACGAGCGCCATCGCCGCCGTGAGCAGAGCCGCGGCGACCATGGCCGCGATCAGCTCCCAGCCGAAGGAGAACGGGCCGATCGGCCGCATGGCTGGCGCGCCGCCGATGGACAGAAAGAAGCCGAGGAAGGTGAGCGCGAGATAGGCGCCCCAAGTCAGGAACTCACCATGGGCGAAATTGGCGAAGCGCAGAAGGGAGTAGGTGAGCGTGACGCCGATGGCGCCGAGCGCGATCACCGAGCCCACGATGAGCCCGTCCGTGATGAGCTCAAGCATCAGGCAGGCTCCCCGCGCGGCGCGCCATGGCCGAAATAGAGATCCGCCAGCACGCGGGAATCCGTGAGTTCGCGGGCCGCCGCGACCAGCCGCTCCCGGCCATCGACCAGCACGGTGGCGCGGTCGGCGACGCGGAGCGCGGCCTTCACGTTCTGCTCGACGAGCACGATGGTGACGCCGCCCGCGCGGATGTCGAGCAGCCGCGCGAAGACGATGTCGACCAGCTTGGGCGAAAGCCCGGCCGACGGCTCGTCGAGGATCAGCACCCTCGGCTTGGCCATGAGCGCCCGGGCGCAGGCCAGCATCTGGCGCTGGCCGCCTGAGAGCCGCCCCGCCGGCAGCGAACGCTGGCGCGCGAGGTCCGGAAACAGCGCGTCCATCTCGGCGAGGCGCGCGCGGCGGTCGACCTTGAGGATCGCGGCGGCCAGATCGAGGTTCTCGCCCACGGTGAGGTTGGCGAAGATGTTCTCGGTCTGGGGCACGAAGGCGAGGCCCCGATGGATCATGCGGTGGGCGGGGGCGGTGGTGATGTCCTCCGCGCCAAGCGTGACACGGCCCGCGAAGATCGGCACGAGCCCGGCCATGGCCTTGACGAGGGTCGACTTGCCGGCTCCGTTCGGGCCGAACACGGCATGGATTTCGCCTGTGTGGACCTCCAGCGAGGCGCCCTTGACGATGGCGAGACCCGGCTCATAGCCGGCTTCGAGCGCCGTGCAGGCGAGGGCGACGGGCGCGCTCACGCCGCTTGACCGAGATAAGCGTCGATCACGCGGGGGTCACGCACCACCTCGGCCGGCGAGCCAGCAGTGAGCACCTGCCCCTCGGCCATGACCACGACCGTGCGGCACAGCGCGGTGATCACGTCCATGTTGTGTTCGATGACGAGGAAGCCGACGCCGCGCCGGTTAAGTTCGGCGATCCTGTCGACGATGGTTTCGAGCAGATGCGGGCTGACCCCGGCCCCCGGCTCGTCGAGCAGCACCAGGCGCGGTTCGGCGACCATGACGCGCGCCAGCTCCAGAAGCTTGCGCTGGCCGCCCGAGAGGATGCGGGCAGGGGCATCGACCAGGTGGGTGAGGCCGACGAAATCGATCCAGCCCCGCGCGGCCTCGGCCACCTCGCGCTCTCGTGCGGCAACGCGGCCCCGCGCCACCCAGTTGAGATGGAAGCGCTCGCCGGGCTGATCGGGCGCCGCCAGCATCACATTGTCCAGCACCGACATGGCCGGGAAGGGCTTCGGGATTTGGAAGGTGCGCGCCATGCCGCGCGCGAAGATCGCATCGGGCCTGAGGCCATCGATGCGCTGGCCCTCGAACGCCACCTCGCCGGCATCGGGGCGAAGGCTGCCCGCGAGGCAATTGAACAGCGTGGTCTTGCCCGCGCCGTTCGGGCCGATCAACCCGACGATGCCGGCCGGGGGCACCTCGATCGAGACGCCGCCCACGGCCGTGACCCCGCCGAACCGTTTGAACAGGCGTTCCGCTTTCAGCATGCGCGGCCATTGCCGCGCGGCCGGCCGGCGTCCATTCTCGGGCGTCGACGCGCCGCTGTCTGTCGAGGGATCATGGCTGACCTACATACATTTGAACTGCACGATCTCAAGGTGGAGGTCACGGCGCCCGAGGGCGCGCGTCTCTATTGCGGCGCCAAGCCTGGGGATTACTTCGAACTGCGGGGCGAAATGCTGCATCTTCCACCGGCCCAGGGCTTCTCGATCTATTCGATCGCCGCCGTGCTGCCGCTCCTCGCCGCCAAGCAGCGGCCGACGGATGCTGCCGACTGGATGACGACCGACGCCGAAGTGGCCTGCCCCGATCCCAATTGCCCGAGCCGGCTCAGGATCACGCGGATCGGCAAACGCGTCTTCCGCCATGAGGACACGACCGCCGTTCCCATGCCGGGCTCAGGAGCATGACCATGCCGCGCTCCCTCGAGTTGGCCGAGATCTCGCCCGGCTACACCACCTCGCGCCTGATCCGGGGCGGCTGGCAGCTGGCCGGCGGCCATGGCTCGGTCGACCGTGAGCGCGCCATCGCTGACATGTTCGCCTTCATCGACGAGGGCGTCACGACCTTCGACTGCGCCGACATCTACACCGGCGTCGAGGAGATGATCGGAGCCTTCCGGGCGAGGCTGTTCAAAGAGCGCGGAGCCGAGGCGCTGCGTGCGATGAAGGTCCACACCAAGTTCGTGCCCGACTGGGACACGCTCGGCCGGCTGACGCGGCCGATGGTCGAGGCCATCATCGACCGGTCGCTGCGCCGCCTCGGAGCCGAACGGCTCGACCTCGTGCAGTTCCACTGGTGGAACTATGGCGCGCCCGGACTGATCGAGACCGCCGGCATTCTCAAGGATTTGCAGGCGGGGGGGAAGATCGACCGCATCGGCGGCACCAATTTCGACAGCGTGCACACGCGTGCCCTGATCGAGGCCGGCGTGCCGGTGGTCTCGATGCAGACGCAGTATTCGCTGCTCGACCACAGGCCGGAGAACGGGCTGACCGCGCTGTGCGCCGAGACCGGCCTCAAGCTGCTCTGCTACGGCACCGTGGCCGGGGGCTTCCTTTCCGCGCGCTGGCTGAACCAGCCCGAGCCGGCGGAGCCCTTCGCCAACCGCAGCCTGGTGAAATACAAGCTCATCATCGACGATTTCGGCGGCTGGGGGCTTTTCCAGGAGCTGCTGGCCGCTCTCGCGTCCATCGCGACGAAGCACGGCGTCAGCATCACCGCGGTCGCGACGCGCCATGTGCTCGACCGGCCGCATGTCGCCGCCGTCATCGTGGGCGCGCGCTATGCCGAGCATCTGGCGGATAATCTCGCGGTGTTCCGCTTCGCGCTCGACGAGGAGGACCGAAGCCGGATCGACGCCGTGCTGGCGCGGCGCACCGGCCCGGAGGGCGATGCCTATACGCTCGAGCGCGACAAGGAAGGCCGCCACGGCCGGATCATGAAATATGACCTCAACAAGGATTGACCCCGGCACGCTGGCGCTGCTCGAGCAGGAGATCGTTGCGCTGCACCAGTTCTTCGAGGGCTGGCTGAGCGGGCGGATGGATGCGTCTCCCGCCAGCTTCGAGGCGCTGGAGCGCGCGTTGGCGCCGGGCTTCTCGATGGTGGCGCCCGATGGCCGGCGCCTCACGCGCGAGGCGGTCATGGGCTGGCTCAAGGCTGCCCATGGCCAGCGCGGGCCGCAATTCCGCATCTGGATCGAAGCTGTCAGCCTTCTGGCCGATCGGGGCGAGGTGCTGCTGGCGAGCTACGACGAATGCCAGGACGATGGCGCGCGGCAGACGAGGCGGCGCGCCACCGGCGTTTTCGCGCGCAGTCTCGAGGCTCCCGGCACGCTGGCCTGGCTGGCAGTGCACGAGACCTGGGTCGCCTGATCGGCGCGCCGCCAGAGCGCCCCTTGCCAAGCGCGGCGCGTGCCTAAATGATGGCTTTGCAATAACCAATATCGGGGAGACGTATCTTGCTGCCATCGTTCAGGTCCACGGCCGTGCTGGCCGCCGCCGCCACTGTCCTGGCTGCCGGCCTCGCCGTGCCGTCCGCTCCCGCCATGGCGCAGGGCTGCACCCATACGATCGGCATGGTCGTGTCGCTGACCGGCCCTGCGGGCCGCTTCGGCCAGGCGGCGTCCAAGTCGGCCGAGCTTGCCTTCCGCGACATCAACGCCGCCGGCGGGGCTGCGGGCTGCCAGCTCGCCGTCGACCTGCGCGATGCCCAGAGCCAGGGCGCGGTGGCCGTCGACCAGGCCCGGCAGCTCGTTGACCTGCGCAAGGTGCCCGCCATCATCGGCGGCATCATCTCGTCCGTGTCGATCCCGATCCTAACCTCGGTCACGGCCGATGCCGGCGTGGTGCAGATCTCGCCTGCCTCCTCCTCGCCGACGCTCACCCGAATCGCCGCCGAGGGCAAGGCGAAGGGCGTGTTCTTCCGCACCATCACGTCGGACGCGCTGCAGGGCGTGGCCGCCGCCAAGTACGCGATGGACCAGAACCTGCGCGAGCTGGCGATCATCCACGTCAACAACGATTTCGGCGTCAACATGGTGGCGGAGTTCCGCCGCGCCTACGAGGCGCTGGGCGGCAAGATCCT
>JAIXZF010000015.1 GCA_027489835.1 Hyphomicrobiales bacterium | reverse complement strand
CTCGAACATCGGCACGGCGAACAGGAACATCATGGCCGAGCCGTGCACCGTCACGGCCTGGTTGTAGGTGTGCGGCGCCAGCACGTCGTTGCCCGGCCGCATCAGCTGCACGCGCATCAGAAGCGCCAGCACGCCGGCGAACAGGAAGAAGCCGAAGGCGGTCGTCACGTACCAGCGGCCGATGACCGAGTTGTTGACGTCGAAAAGCGCGCGCCAGCCGGTCGGCGGCTCCCAGGTCTTGCGCAGCCGCGCCTCCTGCCTGGCGCGGACCATGGGGTCGTCCTGCGGATCCGGAGCCGGCGGGCGGATGGCTTCGTTCATTTGAGGGCCGCGAGGTAGGCGGCCAGCGCGCGCAAATCCTCGCCGGGCAAGATGCCGAGCGAAGGCATCCGGTTGCCGGGCTTGAGATGCTGGCTTTCGGCGATCCAGCCGCCCAGCGTGCCGACATTGGTGGGCAGGAGGCCCGCGGCGATCGTCTTGCGGCCGCCCACATGGGTCAGGTCCGGTCCCAGCGCTCCCTCGTTGGCGGTGCCGCGGATGGCATGGCAGGCCCCGCAGCCCGTGCTCTCGAACAGCGCCTCGCCGCGCTTTGCCTGCAAGGTGGCGACGAGAACGGCCGGCTCCGCCTGGCGTGCGAGCCAGGCCTCGTAATCGGCCTCGGTGAGCACATGCGCATCGAGCGCCATGAAGGCGTGCGATGTCCCGCACAACTCCGCGCAGGCGCCGCGATAGACGCCCGGCCGCTCCGGCTCGAGCACCAGCCGGTTGGTGCGCCCCGGGATCATGTCCATCTTGCCGGCCAGCGACGGGATCCAGAAGGAGTGGATGACGTCGTTGCTGGTGAGCAGCACTTCGGTCCGCCGGCCCAGCGGCAGGTGGATCTCGTTGGCCGTCTCGACGCGGCGGCCATCGGGCAGCACGTGCCGGACCCGCCACCAGTATTGCAGGCCCTCCACCTCGATCCGGTGGCTCGCCTCAACCCCGCGCAGAGCCGGCATCAGGGGCAGGGCATGGAAGAGAAGTGCGGTGAGCACGGTGCAGGGTATGACGATGCCGCCCATCCACACGACCGTCGAGGCGGTCCGCTCGCCATGGGCGCCGCTCTTCAGCGCGTAGACCAGCAGCGCCATGACCAGCAGCCAGATCAGCAGGCCGCTGGCGCTCATCAGCCAGAACAGCTCGGAGATTTCCCGGCTCTCCCGCCCGCCGGGCTGGAGAGCCGATTGCGGGCCGCCGCAGCCTGCGAGCGCAACGAGGCAGGCGCCCGAGACCGCAGCCCTCCCGAGGCGATGCGGCCAGTCTGGCTGGGAACAGGCTTGACCGGTCACGTTGACGCCTCCGAAGCGGCGAACACCCGTTCGGGTCGAAAGTTCCGCTGGGGCATCGGCGGGCCGGGCGGCCGGGCGCAGCGCGAGGTTCGCAGGAACCTACCGGAATCGGAGGCGTTGCTTCCTTGCCGCTGGATGATCGACGACGATGGACACGAAACGGAACGCGCTGACGTGGATGCCCTCGCGGCGGGCCTTGCTGCTCGGCGCCGTTGCCCCGGCCCTGATGCCAGGCCTTGGGCTCGATGCGCTCGCCCAGACCCCTCGCCAGGGCGCCCCGCCCCGCAAGACGCCGGGTTTCTTCCTGACCGAGGCCGAGGAACGGCTCCTGACCGCCCTCGTCGACCGCATCATCCCGCGTGACGAATGGCCGAGCGCCTCCGAGGCCGGCGTCGTGGACTTCTTCGATTTCCAGCTGACGACGGATTGGGGACACGGCCAAGGCCTCTACCGCAAGGGCCCGCACACGGCCGGCAATCCCCGCCAGGGCTACCAGCTGCCCTACACCCCTTCCGAGTTCTACCGGCGCGCTCTGGCCGACAAGGCGCTGGCCGGCTTCGAGGGGCTGGCTCCGGCCGCGCAGGATGCGCTGTTGACCCGGCTCGAGAAGAACGAGCTGTCGCTCGGCGACATTCCCGGCGGCACCTTCTTCACCATCCTGCGGCAGAACACGCTGGACGGCTATTTCTCCGACCCCATCCATGGCGGCAATCGCGACATGGCCTCCTGGCGGATGATCGGGTTTCCCGGCGCCCACGCCTACTACATCACCGAGATCGACCGCTTCGAGCTCGATTACGCCCGCCCGCCCGCCGGCGTGGCCTACCGCACCGATGGCGTCCTCAGGGGCGTCGCGCAGACCGCGAGGGGGCGCTGACCATGGCGACCAGGCTTCCCAAGACCGATGTCGTGATCGTCGGAGGCGGCTGGACGGGGCTCACCGCCGCCTACGAGCTCGCCCATGCCGGCAAGAAATGCACCGTGCTCGAGCGCGGCGCCTTCCGCCACGAGGTGCCGAACCTGCAATCGCCTGAGATGCACGACGAGCTGAAGTACGCCCTGCGCTACAAGCTGATGATGGACACGCAGCGCAACACGCTGACCTTCCGCAACAGGCGGGACGAGACGGCGCTTCCTATGCGCAGGCTCGGCTCCTTCCTGCCCGGCGAAGGCCTTGGCGGCGCGGGCGTGCACTGGAACGGCCAGCTTTACCGGCCGCTGCCGTCCGATCTGCGCCTGCGCAGCCATTATACCGAGAAGTATGGCGCGGGCGCCGTGTCCGACGAGCTGACGATCCAGGATTGGGGCGTCAGCTATGACGAGCTCGAACCGCATTTCGACTTCTTCGAGAAGGTGTGCGGCGCGGCGGGGCAGGCGGGCAATCTGCGCGGCGAGAAGGTCGCGGGCGGCAACCCCTACGAGGGGCCTCGCCAGAACCCCTATCCCAACCCGCCGATGAAGCAGCCGCTGGCTACGACGATGTTCGGCGAGGCGGCGAGGCGCGAGGGTTTCAACCCCTTCCCGCAGCCCTCGGCCAACGTCACCCAGCGCTACACCAACCCTTATGGCGCGGTGCTGCATCCATGCACCTATTGCGGCTTCTGCGAGCGCTTCGGCTGCGGCTACTTCGCCAAGGCCGACCCGATCATCTGCGTCTACGACCGCATCAAGGATCACGAGAACTTCGAGCTCAGGGTGAACTCGACCGTCCTTCGGGTCGACAAGTCGCCGGACGGCAAGACCGCCACCGGCGTCACCTATGTCGGCGAGGATGGGCGCGAATACGAGCAGCCGGCGGACATGGTGCTGCTCTGCGCCTTCGGGCTCTGGAACGTCCACCTGATGCTGCTGTCGAAGATCGGCGAGCCCTACAACCCCGAAACCAACACCGGCGTGGTCGGCCGCAACTACGCCTACCAGACCATGTCGACGACGCGGGTCTTCTTCAACGGCAAGCACCGCTTCAACCCGTTCATGGCGGCCGGCGCCCTCGGCACGATCGCCGACGACGTGAACGGCGACAATTTCGATCATTCGGGCCTCGGCTTCGTCGGCGGCGGTTATCTGGGCGTCACCCAGACCAATGGCCGGCCGATCGAGACCTCCCCGGTTCCGTCCCAGACCAAGACCTGGGGCGCGGACTTCAAGCGGGCCGTGCGCGAGCATTACAACTCGACCACGACCATCGTGCTGCACGGCTCGTCCATGGCGACGCGCGGCAACTTCCTCGACCTCGACCCCACCTACACCGACGATCTCGGCCGGCCCTTGCTGCGCATGACGTTCGACTTTCCCGAGAACGACCGCCGGATGTCGAAGCATTGCACCGAACAGGCGGTGCGCATCGGCAGGGCCATGGGCGGCGATCTGGTGGAGCCATCGGAGCGCGCAAGCTCGAGCTACTCGGTCGTGCCCTACCAGACCACGCACAACACCGGCGGCGCCGTCATGGGCACCGATCCGAAGACCAGCGCCGTCAACCGCTACGGCCAGGCCTGGGATCAGCACAACGTCTTCGTCTTCGGCGCCTGCCTGTTCCCGCAGAACATCGGCTACAACCCGACGGGCACCCTGATGGGCCTCGCCTACTGGACGCTGACGAAGATCAAGTCCGACTATCTCGCCAACCCAAGACCGCTGGAGGGCTGAGATGCGCTGGCCTCTGCTCATCGCCGCCGCAGGCATCGCCGCCGCGCCCGCCATCGCCCAGAACTGGAGTGCGCCGCCTCCGGTGCCCGGCACCTCCCAGCTGTCCGATCGCGGCGCTGCCTTCAGGGCGACCGTCGAGGCGAAGCCGACGCGCGACATGTTCGCGCGCGGCCGCCTCATCGTGATGGGCGGCGGCCCCGGCGGCTCGGGCGCGGCCTGCGTCACATGCCATGGCGCGACGGGCGGAGGCGACAGCTCCGGCGCCTTTCCCCGCCTCGCCCAGCTTCCGGCCTGGTACATGTACAAGCAACTCGGCGACTATGCGGGCGAGACGCGGCCCAACCCGATTATGACGCCGATCGCCCAGCAGCTTTCAGCCGCCGACCGCGAGGCGGTGTCGGTGTTCTATGCGCTGAGCCAGGCCGAACCCCAGCCGCCCCAGACGCGCGCCGAGACCAATGCGCTGCAATGGGGTGCGGCGCTCAACGCGGTCGGCTCGGCCGAGCGCGGCATTCCGGGCTGCGCCAACTGCCATGGCGCGGAAGGCGAGGGCATCGCGCCTTCGGTTCCCAACCTCGCCGGCCAGCACGCGGCCTACATCGCCGCGCAGCT
>JAIXZF010000292.1 GCA_027489835.1 Hyphomicrobiales bacterium | reverse complement strand
GTCTGCGCCAGCCAGGGATAGCCCGGCATGATCGACTGCGGCACCACGGCGCGCGGGTCGTTCAGGTGGCGCAGCTGCCAGTCGTCGGAATACTTGCCGCCGACGCGGGCGAGGTCCGGTCCCGTGCGCTTCGAGCCCCACTGGAAGGGCTTGTCGTACATGCTCTCGGCCGCGAGGCTGTAATGGCCGTAGCGTTCGACCTCGTCCCTGAGCGGACGGATCATCTGGCTGTGGCAGTTGTAGCAGCCTTCGCGGACGTAGATGGCCCGGCCGGCCAGCTCGAGCGGGGAGTAGGGCCTGACGCCCTGCACCTTCTCGATCGTGCTCTGCAGGTAGAAGAGCGGCGCGATCTCCACGAGGCCTCCGATCGAGATCACCAGCAGGACGCCGAGGATCAGGATGATCGAGTTGGTCTCGAAGATCTTGTGCTTGGCCCAGAGCGAGGGCTTGCGCGGAGCGGGAAGGCTTGCGTCTGTCATCTGTCTGTCCTCAGCCGGTTAGCGGGCGGCCGCGGCCACGGCGTCACCCATGCCCGCTTCGCGAGCCTCGGGCGCGCTGCGCACCGTCATCCACAAATTGTAGGCCATGATCAGCGCGCCGGAGAGGAACAGGCCGCCGCCGAGAGCGCGGATCACGTAGAAGGGCTTCATCGCCGCCACGGTCTCGATGAAGGAATATTCGAGGAAGCCGAGCGGGGTGTAGGCGCGCCACATCAGGCCCTGCAGGATGCCCGAGACCCACATGGCGCTGATGTACAGCACGATGCCGAGGGTCGAGATCCAGAAGTGCCAGTTCACCAGGCGCATCGAGTAGAGCTGCTTCTTGTTCCACAGCCATGGAACGAGGCAGTAGATCGCGCCGAAGGAGACGTAGCCGACCCAGCCCAGCGCGCCGGAATGCACGTGGCCGATGGTCCAGTCGGTGTAGTGGCTCAGCGAGTTGACCGCCTTGATGGACATCAGCGGGCCTTCGAAGGTGCTCATGCCGTAGAAGGCGACCGACACCACCATCATGCGCAGCACGGGGTCTGTGCGCAGCTTGTCCCAGGCGCCCGAGAGCGTGAGCAGGCCGTTGATCATGCCGCCCCAGGAGGGCATCCACAGCATGATCGAGAAGGTCATGCCCAGCGTCTGCGCCCAGTCGGGCAGGGCGGTGTAGTGCAGGTGATGCGGACCCGCCCAGATGTATAGGAAGATCAGCGCCCAGAAGTGGATGATCGACAGCCGGTAGGAATAGACCGGCCGCTCGGCCCGCTTCGGGATGAAGTAGTACATGATGGCGAGGAAGCCGGCGGTCAGGAAGAAGCCGACCGCGTTGTGGCCGTACCACCACTGGAACATCGCATCCTGCACGCCCGACCAGACGATGTAGCTCTTGGGCGAGAAGAGCGAGACCGGGATCGTCGCGTTGTTGCCGAGATGGAGCACGGCGATGGTGACGATGAAGCCGAGATAGAACCAGTTGGCCACGTAGATGTGGGGTTCCTTGCGCTTCCACAGCGTGGTCAGGAACACGAGCAGGTAGGCCACCCACACCACCGTCAGCCAGAGGTCGGCATACCACTCGGGCTCGGCGTATTCCTTGCCCTGGGTGACACCGAGCAGGTAGCCCGTGCCGGCGACGACGATGAACAGGTTGTAGCCCAGCACCACGAACCAGGGCGTGATGTCGCCCGCCAGCCGTGCCCGCGAGGTCTTCTGGACGACGTAGAACGAGGTGGCGAGCAGCACGTTGCCGCCGAAGGCGAAGATCACCGCCGAGGTGTGCAGCGGCCTCAGCCGCCCGAAGCTGATCCAGGGCAGGTCGAAGTTGAGGACCGGGAAGGCGAGCTGCAGCGCGATGACCAGCCCGACCAGGAAGCCCGCTATGCCCCAGAACATGGCCGCCACGGTGGCGAACTTGACCGGCGCGAAATTGTAGTTGGGCTTCCCGTCGATCTCCTGCGGGATCTCGCCGACGCGGTCGGTGGCGCGGTCGAGCACCTTGAAGCAGGCCCAGGCGCCCGCGGCCGCGAAGAGCAGGGCGTGGAATGCATAGGCCGGATAAGCCGTCTTGCCGGCCACCACGACAGCCAGGAGCGCCAGGGCGCCGAAGGCGAGCGCGGCGCCGAGATCGGTGCCCTTCACCTGTTTTCTGTGGAGTGTTGTCGCCATCTGCCCCTCGTCGGTCAGCGGGCAGCCCTGCAAGCGACTGCCCTTCCACCCTGAGACTTGCGGCAGGGGCGGGGCCTTGGTGTTGATCCAGGTCAAGCTTGCCCCGCCGCGCGATTGGGACTTTGGTCGCCGCATGAAACGACGCGATCCCGTGCTAGACGCTGAAAGGCCGGCCGCGGCCCGAACGCGGGCCGGCTCGATACGGGATGCCGAGATGCTGGACCGGTCCGCTGAGGAGATCAGGCGAAGCGAGAAGCAGCTGGCGCGGATCGTCGCGCTGGCTGCCGATGCGATCATCTGCGTCGATGGCGAGCAGCGGATCACCCTGTTCAACGAGGGCGCCCAGCGCACCTTCGGCTACGCGCCCGAGGACATCCTCGGCAAGCCGCTCTCGACGCTGATCCCCCAGCGCTATCACGGCCGCCATGGCGGGCATTTCGCGGGCGTGGCCGGCGGCGCGCCGATGTCGCGGCACATGGGCGAGCGGCAGGCCGTCTTCGCCCTGCGCAGCAATGGCGAGGAGTTCCCAGCCGACGCCAGCATCAGCAAGATCATCGTCGAAGGCGAGGCCGTCTTCACCGTCGTGCTGCGCGACGTGACCGACCGGGTACAGGCCGAGGAAACGCGCCGGCTCGAGGGCGAACGGCTCAGGCTCGCCATGGATGCGGGCCGGCTGGGGGGCTTCGAATACGACCAGCAGGCGGACAAGGTCCGGCTGTTCGGCCACGCCGCCTCGATCCTCGGGCTCGGGCAGAACGAGTGCCCGGTGGATGCCTGGTTCGCTCTCGTGCATCCGGACGACGCGCCGCGCTTCGCCGACACCATCCGCCACGCCGCCCGCGGCAGCCATCAGGTCGAGATGGAGTACCGGATCAAGCGCAGCGACAACACCAAGCGCTGGATCCGGGCCGTGGCGTCGAGCGCCGGCGGCGGCGACGCCTGGCCCCGCCTGTTCGGCACCATCCAGGACATCACCGAGCAGAAGGCGCTCCAGCAGGTCCTGGAGGAGCGCGTCGCCGAGCGCACGGAGGCGCTCGAAAGCGAGATCGCCCGGCGCGAGCAGGCGCAGGGCACCCTGCTCAGGGTGCAGCGCATGGAAGCCTACGGGCAGCTGACCGGCGGCATCGCCCACGATTTCAACAATCTGCTGACCGTCATCGGCGGCAACCTCGAACTGGTCGAGGGCGTGATTCCGGACGACCGCAGCCGTCGCATGCTCCGGCGCGCCATCGATGCGGTGGAGATGGGCTCGCGCCTGACGAGCCGCCTGCTCAGCTTCGCGCGCCGCAGCAGGCTGGAGCCGGAGGTGCTCAACCTCAACGATCAGGTCATCGGCGTCATCGATCTGCTCCGGCGCACGATCGGCGAGGTCATCACCATCTCATCCGGGCTCGAGCCCAATCTCGGGCGGGTCAAGGCCGATCCCAGCGAGATCGAGAACGCGATCCTGAACCTCGCCATCAACGCGCGCGATGCGATGCCCCAGGGCGGCAAGCTGGTGATCGAGACCGCCAATGCGACCGTCGAGGCAGGCTTCGATGCCGGAGCCGGGATCGACCCGGTCGCGCCGGGGCCCTATGTGCGGCTGTCCGTGTCGGACACCGGCGCCGGCATGACGCCCGAAGTGCTGTCGCGCGCCTTCGAGCCCTTCTTCACCACCAAGGAGCCGGGCCGCGGCACCGGGCTCGGGCTCGCCAGCATCTACGGCTTCGCGCGGCAGTCGAACGGCACGGTGACCATCCAGAGCGAGCCCGGACGCGGCACCACGGTCAACATCTACCTGCCGCGGATCGACGCCCGCGTCGCCGGACGCGCGGGAGGCGATGAGGAAGCGGCCTCGCCGGCGGCCCTGCCGGAGATGGACGGGGCAGGGCGGCGCATGATCCTGCTGGTCGAGGACAATCAGGACGTGCGCGAGATCACGCATCGCAGGCTCGAGATGCTTGGCTACGACGTGGCGCTCTCGGCCAGCGGGCCGGAGGCGGTCGCGTATCTCGCGCAAGGCGGCCACGCCGATCTCGTGTTCAGCGACGTGGTGATGCCAGGCGGCATGTCGGGTTATGACGTCGTGGCCTGGGTCGAGGCGCACCGCCCCGGCCTGCCGTGCCTGCTCACCTCGGGCTTCGCCGAGAAGGCGCAGGGCGACAGCCCTGACAGAAGCCGGCGGATCCTGCGCAAGCCCTACGCCACCGCCGATCTCGCATCCGCCCTGGCCGAGGCGCTGGGCGCCGACGCCTGATGCCGCTCAGCCCTGATGGACGGGGCAGGCCAGCATGTACCCGACGTTCCGCACCGTCTTGACGAGCGTCGGAGCACCCGGATCGTCCTCGATCTTGCGCCGAAGACGCGACACCAGCGCGTCGATCGAGCGGTCGAACGGCGTCCAGCCCTGGCCCTTCAGCGCATCCATGATGACGTCGCGGGTCAGCACGCGCTGCGGGCGTCTCGCGAGCGCCTCGAGGAGATTGAACTCCGCCGTGGTGAGCTCGAGCGGCCTGCCGTCGCGGCCGAACAGCGTGCGGCTGGCCGGCTCGAGCGTGTAAGCGCCGAAGCTGAGCCTTTCGGCGGAAGCCACGGCCGCCTGCGGCGCGGCGGGGACGGCAGCCGGGGCAGGGGCCTTGCGGCGCAGGACGGCGCGGATGCGCGCCACCACCTCGCGCGGATGGAAGGGCTTGGTGATGTAGTCGTCGGCGCCGAGCTCGAGCCCGACCACGCGGTCGATCGTGTCGCCCTTGCCGCTGATCATGACGATGGGCACATCGTGCTGGCCGCGGATGTCGCGCGCCAGCGCAAGCCCGCTTTCCCCGCCCAGCATCAGGTCGAGCGTGATGAGGTCCACGCCGCCTTCGGCCAGCCGCGCGCGCATGGCCCGGCTGTCGGCCGCGTCGCTGACCGTGAAGCCGTCGAGTTCGAGGCAGTCGCGCAGCAGTTCGCGCACGGCCTCCTCATCGTCGACGACCAGAATATGGGGCGGGTTGGTCTGCGGCATGTCAGTCGAACATTCCGATCCGAGCCCGTCCCCGGCGCGTTGTCACAAACCGTTACACGATGGCACGCGATGTCGCCCGGCCGTCGCACCTGAAAGGGTTTGAACTGTTTAACTCCACCTCGTCAACCCGACGCACCGCTCGACGAGGACCTGCCCCATGATGAATGTCGCAGCCCACCGCTTCTCAGACGCCGGCCTGG
Organism: Hyphomicrobiales bacterium; assembly: GCA_027489835.1. Taxonomy (GTDB): domain Bacteria; phylum Pseudomonadota; class Alphaproteobacteria; order Rhizobiales; family Beijerinckiaceae; genus Allobosea. Next base: position 6,220 of record JAIXZF010000292.1, on the reverse strand, counting down.
TCGAACTGCCCGGCGGGGCGGTCTCCATCGCCCCGATGCTGCTGGCCAAGAGGATGCAGGCGGCCACGTCCCGCAAGATCCCCGCCAACGAGACGATCTGGTGCGAGGGCGACGCGCGCTCCCACATCTTCGTCGTGCGCACCGGCGCGGTATGCCTGTCCCGCACATTGGCCAACGGACGGCGGATCGTCCTCGACTTCGCCTATCCCGGCGACATCATCGGCATGGGCGCCGACACCCATCCGTGCGACGCGCACACCGTCCAGCTGACCCGCCTCGAGGCGATCCCCGCCGGCGCCTTCAAGCGCGCCGTGCAGGAAGACCCGGAGTTCGGCCGCCAGGCCTCGATCCAGGTCGCGAACGCGCTCTCGGCCGCCTACCAGCATGTGGTCGTGATCTCCAAGCTCTCGGCAAGCGAGCGCCTGGCGAGCTTCCTGGTGGCCCTGTCGCGCCGCAACGAAGCCAACGGGCTGAGCGCGCTCAGCGTCCTCCTGCCGATGAAGCGGCTCGACATCGCCGACTTCCTCGGCCTCACCATCGAGACCGTGAGCCGCACCTTCACGCGCTTCCGCGATGCCGGCCTGATTGCGATGGATCAACACAACGTCGTGGTTTTCCGCGATCTTCCGAAGCTGCGCTCTCTCGCCGCCGGCGAGAGCGAGGATGAGTGAACCGCATTCCCTTCGGCTCTCGGGGCAGCAGGCCATGGACGAGTCCAAGCAGCTCTTCCGCATCGTCATCGGCGCGTTCCCCGAACCGGAGCTCGCCGCCTCGGCATCCTGCGACCTTCGGCGCGGCGGGCTCGATGGCGGCCAGGTCTGCCTGATCGGCCGCGAAGGCAATGCCTCGCTGGCGCGGAAAGCCTCCGGGGCAGAGCCCGGAGCGGCAGGCGACAAGCCGGGCCGCAGGCGCATCGCCGGCCAGCCGGTGGAGGTCTCGGCTCCCGGCCTGTTCGACCTCATCTGGCATGACAGCGCCTCGCCCGAGCTGCCGCTGGCCCCCTGGATGACCAAGGCCCAGTCCAAGGCCATCCTCGACAGCATCCGCGGCGGCGCTCTCGTTCTGCTGGTCAGCGCCACCTCGGCCAGCGAGCAGGTCCGCGCCTCGCGCATCCAGCTCAACCACAACCCGTCCATGGTGCAGGCCTACAGCTTCGTCAGCTGAAGGGCTTTTGGCCGGAGCCCGCTTGCTGGGCGGCTGCACGAACATCGGCCAGCACGTGATGAAGAAGTAGGCAGGCTGAGCGCCAGCTCGCGCCGTTTCCGGCAGGAAGCCGCCTTCCGGCGCGTCCGGGCATGCTTAAGCTCGGGTTAAACACGTAAGACTACCGGAGAGACAGCTTCGGCACGTGAATTGCCAGATGTGCGCCATGCCCGCGCTTCGAGACGGGCCAGGCAACATGGAGAAGGCAAATGAGTTTCACGCGTCGTGGAGTCCTCGGAGCCGCGCTGGGCGGCGCCACGGTTCTGGCGTCCGGCTATCGCCCGGCCTTTGCGCAGGCTGCGCCGATCAAGGTCGGCATCCTCCACTCGCTCTCGGGCACCATGGCGATCTCCGAGACCACGCTCAAGGACGTGATGCTGATGCTCATCGAGCAGCAGAACGCCAAGGGCGGCCTGCTCGGCCGCAAGCTCGAGGCGGTCGTCGTCGACCCGGCCTCCAACTGGCCGCTCTTCGCCGAGAAGGCGCGCGAGCTGATCTCGAAGGAGAAGGTCTCCTCGGTGTTCGGCTGCTGGACTTCGGTCAGCCGCAAGTCGGTGCTGCCGGTGTTCAAGGAGCTCAACAACATCCTGTTCTACCCCGTCCAGTATGAGGGCGAGGAGAGCGAGCGCAACGTGTTCTACACCGGCGCTGCCCCGAACCAGCAGGCGATCCCGGCTGTCGACTATCTGATGTCGAAGGATGGCGGCGAGGCCAAGCGCTGGGTGCTGGCCGGCACCGACTACGTCTATCCGCGCACCACCAACAAGATCCTCGAGGCCTATCTGATCTCGAAGGGCGTCGCGCCCGCCGACATCATGATCAACTATACGCCGTTCGGTCATTCCGACTGGCAGACGATCGTGTCGGACATCAAGAAGTTCGGCTCGGCCGGCAAGAAGACGGCCGTGGTCTCCACCATCAACGGCGACGCCAACGTGCCGTTCTACAAGGAGCTCGGCAACCAGGGCATCAAGGCGACCGACATTCCGGTCGTGGCCTTCTCGGTGGGCGAGGAAGAGCTCGCCGGCATCGACACCAAGCCGCTGCTCGGCCACCTCGCGGCCTGGAACTACTTCCAGTCCGTCAAGGATCCTGCCAATGAGGCCTTCATCAAGGCCTGGAAGGCCTACAAGAAGTCCGACAAGGCCGTCACCAACGACCCGATGGAAGCCCATGTCATCGGCTTCAACATGTGGGTGAAGGCGGTCGAGAAGGTCGGCACGGTCGACATCGACAAGGTCATCGACGCGCTGCCGGGCATCACCGCTCCGAACCTGACGGGCGGCGTCTCGACCATGCTGCCGAACCACCACATCACCAAGCCGGTCCTGATCGGCGAAGTCCGCGCCGACGGCCAGTTCGACGTGGTGTGGCAGACCAAGGGCCTCGTCGCCGGCGACGCCTGGACCGACCACCTGCCGGGCTCGAAGGACCTCGAGGCCGACTGGGTCACCCTCAAGTGCGGCAATTACAACACCGTCCTGAAGAAGTGCGGCTGATCCGCAGCCGGCCGCCCCGCGCCCTCGCCATGACCCTCCCGGTCATGGCCTGAGGCCGGCACGGCCAGCACCGACAAAGGCTCCCGGCGCGCAGCCGGGAGCTTCGCGCGCGAGCCGGGCCGCCTGTCCGCCGTAGCGCTCAAGCCGGCATGACCTGACGAGGCCGATCGCCTGATGTCCTTCCTTCCAGCCCTGCGCGCGCTCCTGCTTGCCTGCGCCCTGTCGTTCCTCGCGCTCGCCAGCGCGGGCGCGCAGGGGCTCGACGCTGCGGTCGAGCGGTTCAAGGCCGATTCCTTTTCCGACACCGAGGCCGGCATCGCCGGCGTGGCCGCGTCCGGCTCGCCCCAGGGCGTCGCCATCCTCGAGGCGCTGCTGGACCGCCGCCTGTTCGCCGGCGCGCCGGGCGTGTTCTTCCGCGACAAGGCCGGGCAGGGCTTCAACGCCGCGACCGGCAGCCCCGCAACGGTCCCGGCGGAAGCCGGTATGGTCCGGCTCAACAACCGCCTGCGCAACCTCGTGCAGGCCGCGCTCGGGTCGATGACGCTGCTCTCGCCCGATCCCGCGCAGCGCTTCAGGGCCGCGGAAGCGGTGTTCAAGTCGCGTGACGCCACGGCGCTGCCGGCGGTCGAGCAGGCCCTGGCGAAGGAGACGGTCCGCAATGTGCGCCGCGTGCTGGAGGAAGCCCGCGCCGCCATCATCCTGTCCACCACGACGGCCCCCGAGGCCGACCGCATCGCCGCCGCGCAGCGCATCGCGGAAGCCGGCGACAATGACGCAGTCGCGATCCTGCGCCAATTCTCGGCGCAGAGCACGGGGGGGCTCAAGGCCGTCATCGACCAGGGCATCACCGCCATCGAGCAGGCCCAGCGCATCCGCGCCTGGGTGCAGACCGTCTGGTTCGGCGTCTCGCTCGGCTCGGTGCTGCTGCTGGCCGCCATCGGCCTCGCCATCACCTTCGGCGTCATGGGCGTCATCAACATGGCCCATGGCGAGATGGTCATGATCGGCGCCTACGTCACCTTCGTGGTGCAGGAGCTGTTCCGCAGCCACGCGCCGCACCTGCTGGACTGGTCGCTGCCCATCTCCATCCCTCTCGCCTTCCTGACCTCCGGCCTCGTCGGCATCGCCATCGAGCGCGGCGTGATCCGCTTCCTCTATGGCCGCCCGCTGGAGACGCTGCTCGCAACCTTCGGCATCAGCCTCGTCCTGCAGCAGGCCATCCGCACATGGTTCGGCCCCACAAACCGCGAGGTGAGCGCGCCGTCCTGGATGGCCGGCTCGTTCGAATTCCTCGGATTGCAGATCACCTATGGCCGGCTCTGGATCGTGGTCTTCACGCTCGTGGTGTTCGCGGCGCTCCTGCTCATCCTGAAGGCGACGCCGCTCGGCCTGCAGATGCGCGCCGTCACCCAGAACCGCCGCATGGCCAGCGCCATGGGCATCCGCACCCGCTTCGTCGACGCCATGACCTTCGGCCTCGGCTCCGGCATCGCCGGCATCGCGGGCGTCGCGCTCAGCCAAATCGACAATGTCAGCCCCAATCTCGGCCAGGGCTACATCATCGACAGCTTCATGGTCGTGGTCTTCGGCGGCGTCGGCAACCTCTGGGGCACGCTCGTCGCCGCCTTCACCCTCGGCATCGCCAACAAGATCCTCGAGCCCTTCGCCGGCGCGGTCCTCGGCAAGATCCTGATCCTCGTGCTGCTGATCCTCTTCATCCAGAAGCGCCCGCGCGGCCTGTTCGCGCTCAAGGGCCGGGCGGTGGAGCAATGAGCATTGCGCCCGTCCTCCGCTCATCCTTCGACAAGCTCAGGATGAGGGCGTGTGAAATCATGAGCTCCCACTGCACCGGCCGTTCAAGGAAAGCCCTCATCCCGAGCCTGTCGAAGGATGCTGGCGCGCACGGCGCCATTCTCGTGGAGCGGCGCCCATGATCACCATGCGCCTCGTCAAGCTCATGGAAGGGCGCGGGCTGATCTTCCTCGCCATCCTCGCCGCGCTCGCCGTGCTCGTGCCGGTGTGCAACCTCCTGGTGCCGCCGGGCTCCGCCTTCCACATCAGCAACGGCACCGTCGTGCTGCTCGGCAAGTACCTCTGCTACGCCATGCTGGCCGTCGCGCTTGACCTTGTCTGGGGTTATTGCGGCATCCTGAGCCTCGGCCACGGCGCCTTCTTCGCGCTCGGCGGCTATGCGATGGGCATGTACCTGATGCGGCAGATCGGCACCCGCGGGGTCTATGGCAACCCGATCCTGCCCGATTTCATGGTCTTCCTGAATTACAAGGAGTTGCCCATCACCTGGTGGGGCTTCCAGCATTTCCCCTATGCGATGCTCATGGTCGTGCTCGTGCCCGGCATCCTCGCCTTCGTCTTCGGCTGGCTCACTTTCAGGAGCCGCGTCACGGGCGTCTATCTCTCGATCATCACCCAGGCGATGACCTACGCGCTCTGGCTGTCCTTTTTCCGGAACGACATGGGCTTCGGCGGCAATAACGGCCTGACTGACTTCAAGGACATCCTCGGCTACAACGTGCAGGCGCAGTCCACCCGCGCCAGCCTGTTCGTCGTCACCTGCATCGCGCTGATGCTGACCTTCATCGCGGCGCGGCTGATCGTGGCCTCGACCTATGGCAAGGTCCTCGTCGCCATCCGCGACGCCGAGAGCCGCACGCGCTTCATCGGCTACCGCGTCGAGCATCACAAGCTGCTGGTCTGGGTGGTGTCGGCGATGATGGCGGGCGTCGCCGGCGCGCTCTACGTGCCGCAGGTCGGCATCATCAACCCGTCCGAGTTCCACCCTGCCAACTCCATCGAGGCGGTGGTCTGGGTCGCCATCGGCGGGCGCGGCACGCTGGTGGGCGCCGCGCTGGGGGCGGTGGTGGTCAACTACCTCAAGACGATCTTCACCACCGGCTGGCTCGCGGCCTACTGGCTCTTCGCGCTGGGCGGGCTGTTCGTCCTCGTCACGCTCGTCATGCCGAAGGGCATCATCGGCGTGTGGGAGGACGTGAAGGCCAGGCTGCGCGAGCGCAAGGCCATCGCGGCCGGGCGCGCCGGGGCTGCGGCCGAAGGCAAGCCATGAGCACCGCCAAGCCATGAGCACGGTCACGCAGTCCATCCTCTATCTCGACGGCGTCAGCGTCGCCTTCGACGGCTTCAAGGCGCTGCGCTCGCTCTCGCTGACGCTGGAGCCGGGCGAGATGCGCGCGATCATCGGCCCGAACGGCGCCGGCAAGACCACGATGATGGACGTCATCACCGGCAAGACGAGGCCTGACGAGGGCGATGTGCTGTTCGACAAGGGCTCGGTCGACCTCACACGCTTCGACGAGGCGGCCATCGCTGGCCTCGGCATCGGCCGCAAGTTCCAGAAGCCCACCGTCTTCGAGAGCCACACCGTGGCCGACAACGTGCTCCTCGCGCTCAAGGGCGACCGAGGGCCGTTCTCGGCCCTGTTCGGCGCGCGCAGCCGCATCGCCTCCGAGGCCGTCGACGCCTATCTCGCCACCGTGCGCCTG
>JAIXZF010000097.1 GCA_027489835.1 Hyphomicrobiales bacterium | reverse complement strand
TGTCGCAGTACATCTTCGGCGAGCGCAACAAGATCCACATCATCGACCTCGCGCAGTCCGTGCCGATGCTGCACCGCGCGCTGCAGGCCGTGAGCGACACCGTGGCCCGCGGCGGCCGCGTGCTGTTCGTCGGCACCAAGCGCCAGGCGCAGGATCTGGTGGCGGATGCGGCCAAGCGCTCGGCCCAGTATTACGTGAATTCGCGCTGGCTCGGCGGCATGCTGACCAACTGGAAGACGATTTCGGGCTCCATCGCCCGCTTGCGCAAGCTCGACGAGATGCTGTCGGTCGGCGCGCAGGGCCTCACCAAGAAAGAGCGCCTGATGCTGAGCCGCGAGCGCGACAACCTCGAAAAGGCGCTCGGCGGCATCAAGGACATGGGCGGCACGCCCGACATGATCTTCGTGATCGACACCAACAAGGAGCAGCTCGCCGTGAAGGAGGCCCAGCGCCTCAACATTCCGGTGGCCGCCATCGTCGACACCAACTGCGATCCCGACGGCATCACCTTCCCGGTTCCGGGCAATGACGACGCCGGCCGCGCCATCTCGCTCTATTGCGACCTCGTCGCCCGCGCCGCCCTCGACGGCATCGCGCGCGGCCAGGGCCATTCGGGCGTCGACATCGGCGCCTCCGAGGCCCCGATGGTCGAGACGCTGCCGGGCGACGGCACGGCCGGCACCGGCTTCGAGCTGCTCACCGCGCCGCGCGGCGCGCCGGACGACCTGACCAAGCTCTCGGGCGTCGGCCCCGAGCTCGAGACCAAGCTCAACGAGGCCGGCCTGTTCCACTACTGGCAGTTCGCCTCCATGTCCCCGGCCGACGAGGCCGCCGTGGACGCGCAGCTCAAGCTCTCGGGCCGCATCGCCCGCGACGGCTGGACCCAGCAGGCGCGCAACCTCGTCGACGCGTGAGTCCCCGGCGCGCGGGCCGCTCAGGCCCGCCCGCGCCGCAAACCTCGATCCCGCCGAGCCGGCGCGCCCCTCATGGCCGCCGGCTCGCGCATAATCCGGCCGCCCGTTCCCGCACGGGCTTTTTCGATTTCAGGAAGGTGACACAATGTCAGCGATCACGGCTGCCCTGGTGAAGGAACTGCGCGAGAAGACCGATGCAGGCATGATGGACTGCAAGGCCGCGCTGGTGGAAACCAATGGCGACATGGAAGCCGCCATCGACTGGCTGCGCAAGAAGGGCCTCTCCAAGGCCGCCAAGAAGGCCGGCCGCACCGCCGCCGAAGGCCTCGTGGCCGTCGCCACCGCCGGCACGTCCGGCGTGGTGGTCGAGGTCAATTCCGAAACCGACTTCGTGGCCAAGAACGAGCAGTTCCAGGCGCTGGCCCGCAATGTCGCGGGCGTCGCGCTCTCTGTGGGCGACGATGTCGAGGCCATCAAGGCCGCCGGCTATCCCGGCGGCGGCTCCGTGCAGGACGCCATCGCCAACGCCATCGCCACCATCGGCGAGAACATGAACCTGCGCCGCGCGAAGAAGCTCAGCGTGTCGGCCGGCGTCGTCGCCACCTACCTGCACAACGCAGCGGGCGAGGGGCTTGGCCGCATCGGCGTTCTCGTCGCGCTCGAGTCGCCCGGCAAGGCGGACGAACTCGCCGCGCTCGGCCGGCAGCTCGCCATGCATGTCGCCGCGACGAACCCCGTCGCGCTCGACCTCGCCTCGGTCGATCCGGACGTGCTGGCCCGCGAAAAGGCCATCCTCGCCGAGAAGAATGCCGGCAAGCCCGCCCATGTGCTCGAGAAGATCACGGAGTCGGGCCTGAAGTCCTACGCCAAGGAGTTCTGCCTGCTCGACCAGGCCTATATCCATGACGGCTCCAAGTCCGTCGCCCAGGCGCTGAAGGAAGCCGAGGGCAAGGCGGGCGGCGCGATCAGGCTCGCCGGCTTCGCAAGGTTTGCGCTCGGCGAGGGAATCGCCAAAGAGGAAAGCGACTTCGCCGCCGAAGTCGCGGCGGCGGCAGGCACCAAGGCCTGAGGCCAGGTTCGACGGAAGCGGCGCCCGGTGCGCCGCTTTTTCGTTGGGGGCACATCATGTCTGGCGTCGCCATCGCGGGCGGCGCATCCTGCCAAAGGAGGCTCATTCATGCCCAGCTTCAAGCGCGTGCTGCTCAAGCTCTCCGGCGAGGCGCTCGCCGCCCCCGACGGCTACTGGCTCTACCCCCAGGTGCTCAACACGCTGGCCGCCGACATCGCGGAAACCTCGCGCGCTGGCATCGAGATCGCGGTCGTCATCGGCGGCGGCAACATCATCAGGGGCGCGCGTGTCTCATCCGCGGGCTGGATCGACCGCGCCACGGCCGATTCCATGGGCATGCTCGCCACCGCGATGAACTCGATCGCGCTCGAGAACGCGGTCAACGCCGCGGGCGTCACGGCGCGCACTATGTCGGCCGTCTCGATGCCGACCATCTGCGAGACCTATGCGCGCCAGCCGGCGCTGCATCATCTGGAGCGTGGCCATGTCGTGATCCTGGCGGGCGGCACGGGCAACCCTTTCTTCACCACCGACACGGCCGCCGTGCTGCGCGCCGCCGAGCTGAAATGCGACGCGGTGTTCAAAGCGACCCAGGTGGACGGTGTCTATTCCGCCGACCCGAAGAAGGACCCGACCGCCACGCGCTTCGAACGGCTCACCCATGCCGAAGCGATCGCGCGGGACCTCGGCGTGATGGACACCGCCGCCTTCGCACTGGCGCGGGACGCGGCGCTCACCATCGGCGTGTTCTCGGTCGTGCAGCCGGGCGCGATCTCGGCCGTGCTGCGCGGCGAGGGCAGGGCGACCTACGTCGTGCCCTGACCCGGCGCACTTGACCGCCGACGCGGGCCTCAGCATGGTCCGCAGCCAAATCGCACCGACAAGAGGCCTTTTCCGATGGCTCAGACTTTCGATCTCAACGACATCAAGCGCCGCATGCAGGGCGCCGTCGCCGCGCTCAAGCATGACCTCAACTCGCTGCGCACGGGCCGCGCCTCCGCCAGCGTGCTCGACCCGATCATGGTCGACGCCTATGGCTCGAAGATGCCGCTGAACCAGGTCGCCACCGTCTCCGTGCCCGAGGCGCGGCTCATCAGCGTGATGGTCTGGGACCGGGCGATGGCGAACGCCGTCGACAAGGCCATCCGCGAATCCGATCTCGGCCTCAATCCGCAGACCGAGGGCCAGACCATCCGCATCCGCATCCCGGAGCTCAACGAGCAGCGCCGCAAGGAGCTGGTGAAGGTCGCCCACAAGTACGCCGAGGAGGCGCGCGTGGCGGTGCGCCATGTCCGCCGCGACGGGCTCGAGGTTCTCAAGAAGCTCGAGAAGGACGGCGACATGTCCGAGGACGACGCGTCGCGCCAGTCCGAGCAGGTCCAGAAGGCCACCGACCAGCATGTCGGGGAGATCGACACCGCGCTCGCGACGAAGGAAAAAGAAATCATGCAGGTGTAAGCAGTGTCTGGGGCGCGCAGAATCTGCTTTGCTGCGCTCCTGTCCCGCGCCTTCCGCCCGCGCCTGATCCGCACTGCCCCGACCAGCTCTCCCGGACCATGAGCCCATACCCCGAGCCTCTCCGCCAGTTGCCCGCAGCGTCCGATCCGGCGCCCGGTCCGCATCACGTGGCGATCATCATGGATGGGAACGGGCGCTGGGCCCAGGCGCGCGGCTGGCCGCGCACAGAGGGTCACAGGCGCGGGGTCGAGGCGCTGAGGCGCACGGTGAGGGCCGCGAGCGACCTCGGCATCGGCTACCTCACCATCTTCAGCTTCTCCACCGAGAACTGGCGCAGGCCGCCCACGGAGGTCAGCTTTCTGCTCGGGCTGCTCAAGCGCTTCGTGCAGAATGACCTCGCCGAGCTTCACGCCTCGAACGTGCGCGTGCGCATGATCGGCGACCGCGACGGCACCCCGCCCGATATCCGCGAGCTGATCGAGCAAGCCGAGCATCTGACGCGCGACAATACCGCGCTGACGCTGGTGATCGCCTTCAACTACGGCGCGCGCGACGAGATCGTGCGGGCGACGAACCGGCTTCTGGCGGCGCGCGCCGCGGCCGGGGTTGCGCCCCTGCCGATCTCCGAAGCGGATCTCGCCGCCTATCTCGACACCGCGGACATTCCGGACCCCGACCTCTTGATCCGCACCTCGGGCGAACTCAGGCTGTCCAACTTCCTGATGTGGCAGGCTGCCTACTCGGAGCTCGTTTTCACGCCCGTGCTCTGGCCAGATTTCGACCGCGCGGCGCTCGAAGCGGCGATCCACGAGTACCGCGGCCGCGACCGGCGCTTTGGAGCCGTCAAGCAACAGGCTGTGTAAGCCGCCGCGGCCCTTGCGGTTTGACTTTGACCGGCCCGGCCAAACTTGGTCTAAGCTTTTGCCAGACGTGAGGGAATCCGGGATGGCGGATGACGCTCCGACCGCCTCGTCGCGGACCGAGCTCAGGCTAAGGGTGATGTCGGGGCTGGTGATGGTCGCCGCCGCGCTGCTCACCCTGTGGTTCGGCGGCTGGCCTTTCGCCGCGCTCTGGATCGCCGCCGGTTTCGTCGCCGGAATGGAATGGTCTCGGATCCTGCACCCTGACGAGCCTGAGTTGTCGCACATGGCGCGCGGGGCCCCTGCGATCCTCACCGGGGTGGCGGCGGCAATCGGATGGGGAGAGGCCGTGCCGCCGCTCGTCATCGCCTGCATCCTGCCGCAGTTCCTGTCTGCGACCGACCGGCGCCTCGGCGCGCTCGGCATCGTCTATGCGTCGGCCATCGCCGTTGCGCCGATCCTGGTGCGGGCCGAGCCAGGCATCGGGCTCGCGCTGATCGCGTGGTGCTTCGCCGTGGTGTGGGCCACCGACGTCGCGGCCTACTTCACCGGGCGCGCGCTCGGCGGGCCGAAGCTGTGGCCGAGCGTCAGCCCCAAGAAGACCTGGTCCGGAGCCATCGGCGGGGCGCTGGCCGGCATCGTCGCGGCCGTCATCGTCGCGTGGATCGCGCGGCGCGTCGGGGGCGAATGGCCCTTCAGCCTCGTGCTCACCGCGCTGCTGGCGCTTGTGGCATCGGCAGCGGGCCAGCTCGGCGATCTGGCGGAATCCGCCCTCAAGCGGCGGTTCGGCGTCAAGGACTCGGGCTCGATCATTCCGGGCCATGGCGGCGTGCTCGATCGGCTCGATGCCTTCGTCGTCGTGGTCAGCCTCGTCGCCGTCATCGTGGCGCTGAACCGCTAGCGCATGCGCAGGCTCACCATCCTCGGGGCCACGGGCTCCATCGGCGGCTCGGTCAGGGATGTCGTGCTC
>JAIXZF010000199.1 GCA_027489835.1 Hyphomicrobiales bacterium | reverse complement strand
GGGCATTCGCCGGCAATGGCTGGAAGTGGCCTGAGGAGGGCCAGCGCGATGGAATTCCCCGACAAGCTGGACGCGCCGCTCGAGGTGCCGCCCTCCGCCTTCGACACGGCGCAGATGAATTTCCTGCTGACCGGGCTGGTGATCCCGCGCGTCATCGGCTGGATCTCCACGATTTCCGCCGCAGGCGTGCCGAACCTCGCGCCCTATTCGTTTTTCACCGTGGCATCGACCGAGCCGCCGCATCTGCTGTTCAGCGCGGCTTCGGCCACGAAGGACAGCGTGGTCAACGCGCGGGAGACCGGCCAGTTCGTCGCCAACATCGCCGATCAGGCGCTGGTCGACATGCTGGTGGCCTCCTCTGCGGCCGTGGCGCCGGCGGTCGACGAATTCCAGTATGCGGGCCTCGAGCCCGCGCCGTCCGCCAAGGTCAGGCCGCCGCGCGTGGCGCGGGCCAAGGCGCATCTGGAATGCGAGGTCCGGCAGTTCGTGAATGTCGGCAGCTCGACGCTGGTGATCGGCGAGATCGTCCACATCCATGTGGATCCGTCGATCTGGGCCGGCGGCCGCGTGCAGCCGCATCTGCTCAACCCGGTGGCGCGGCTCGGCGGCTCGAACTATGCGACGCTGGCCGAGGTGTTCAGCCGCCCGGGGCCGACGATCAACGAACGGGGCTGAGGCTCACGGCAGGTCCAGCACGGCCTTGGCGAGGATGTCGCGCTGGATTTCGTTCGAGCCGCCGTAGATGCTCGCGGGGCGCGATTGCAGATAAAGGCTGGCGGGGTGAAAGCCGCCCTCACCGTCCGCGGGATCGAGCAGGCCGGCATGGCCGCCGCTCACCTCGATCATCAGGCCGGTGATGGCCTGGTAAAGCTCGGTCTGGATGACCTTCAGCATCGAGACGTCCGGCCCCAGCGTCTCGCCGCGCCGCACCTGACCGGCGAAGCGCGCATGCAGGCATTTGAGGTCCTCGAGATCGAGCGCAAGGCGCGTGAAACGGTCCTCGAAAAGCGGATCACCGCGAAGCTGAAGCCGGTCCGCCAACGCGGCGAGGCGCGTCAGCGAATGCTCCGCCTGCCGCGGGGAACCGAGGAAGATCCGCTCGAAGCCGAGCAGCGACTTGGCGATGCTCCAGCCCTTGTTCGGCGCGCCGACCAGATTGGCCTGCGGGACGCGGACATTGTCGAAGAACACCTCGCAGAACTCGTCGTGCAGGTCGAGATTAATGATCGGCCGCACGGTGACACCGGGCGAGGTCATGTCGGTTAGCAGGAAGGAGATGCCCTCCTGCTTGCGCGCCGCCTTGTCGGTGCGCACCAGCATGAACATCCAGTTCGCGTCCATGCCCAGCGTCGTCCAGGTCTTCTGGCCATTGACGATGTAGTCGTCGCCGTCCGGCACGGCCTCGCACCGCAGCGCCGCCAGGTCCGAGCCGGCCTCGGGCTCCGAATAGCCTTGGGCCCAGATATGCTCGCCAGTCAGGATCGGCGGCAGGAAGCGGTCGCGCTGGGCCTGCGTGCCGTGCTCGAGCAGGAGGGGACCGAGCATGATGATCCCGAAATCGCTGATCCGCGCGCAGCCATAGCGCTCCTGTTCCTCGACCATGATGAGCTGGCGCGCGGGCGACAGGGCCATGCCGCCATGCTCGCGGGGCCAGCCGGGCGCGAGCCAGCCTTTCTCGCGGAGCTTCATGAACCAGGGGCGGTTCTGGACCCAATGGAGCCGCTTGGGCGGATTGCGGATCTCGGCGGGATAGTTGGCCTCGATCCAGCGCCGCACATGCAGGCGGAAGGCGTCGTCGTCGAGGCGCTCGAGGTCCTCGTCCGGAGCCGGTTCCAGCACGGGCGGTGGTCCATTCAAGCTCGCGTCGCCTTCCCGGTTGGCATCGCGGCCGCCGGCTTCGATGCTGCGCCGGATGTTATGACGCCCCGCGCGGCGCGGCATGCGCCCGTCAGGCACAGCATCTTTCGCATCCGAGCATCGCCGCCCCGGAGGATTGGGTAGTAATCTGGAGGGAGAAGGCGGGAGGATGCCATGCAGTGGGTCGATGCGAACGGAGCGGTGCTCCGCTATGAGGTGTCGGGCCAAGGCAAGCCGATCGTCCTCGTCCACGAGATGGGCGGCACGCTCAACAGCTGGGACAAGGTCGCGCCGCTTCTGGCGCGGAGCCATCGCGTCCTGCGCTACGACCAGCGCGGCGCGGGGCTTTCCGAGAAGGCATCCGGCCAGCTTGCCCTCGACGACCTTGCCGACGACATCGACGCGCTGGTGCGCCATGCCGGCATCGACGAGCCTGTCGTGTTGGTCGGCGCGGCAGTCGGGGCCGCGGTGGCGATGCGGCATGCGCTGAAGCGGCCGGCCGCCGTCGATTGCATCATCGGCTTTTCGCCCGTGACGCATTGCCCTGCCGACCGGCGCGGCGGCGTGCTGGCGCATGCCGGGCGCATCGAGACCGAAGGGCTGCGCATGCTCGCCCCGACCTCGATCCCCAACATCCTGCCAGAGGCGCTGCGCCAGGACGAGCAGGCCTTTCTGGCCGCGCGGGCCCGTTGGCTGGCGAATGATCCGCGCAGCTTCGCGGCGATCTACCGGATGTTCGCGCATCTCGACCTGTCGCCCCATTACGCCGCGCTCAGGACTCTCTGCCTGCTGATCGGCGCGAGCCATGACGGGCTTCGCCCGCCCGCCGACGTGGCGGCGCTGGCCAAGGCCTTGCCGCATGCCAGCTACCGCGAACTGCCCACGGGCCATATCGCTGCTGTCCAGACCCCCGATCTGGTGGTCAAGACCGTGCGCGACTTCCTCGCGTCGCGCGGCCATTGAGCTCGATCGTGCAGGCGCAGGCGCATGGCAGCAGCGTGACCGCGGCCGATCCGGCAGCTTACAGGCTTGGCGTCAGGGCCTGGCTGGAGGCGGAGCTGCCGCAGCACTGGCGCGCCGACCAGCTGGGCTATCGCGCCCCTGCGACCGCCGAGCTTTACGATTGGGAGCGGCGCATGCACGCCGCGGGCTATGCCGGCATGGCCTGGCCTACGGCCTATGGCGGACAGGGCCTGACCATCCGCGAACATTTGATCGTCAACCAGGAAATCGGGCGCCTGGCGATGCCGCTGAGCGCCAATTCGCTCGGCAAGGAGCTGGTCGGACCCATCCTGCTCGAGATCGGATCGGAAGAGCAGAAGCTGCGCTTCATTCCGCGCCTGCTGCGGATGGAGGAGATCTGGTGCCAGGGCTTTTCCGAACCGGAAGCTGGCTCGGACCTTGCCCGCATCCGCACGCGCGCCGAGAAGACGGCAAGCGGCTGGCGCATCAATGGCCAGAAAATCTGGACGAGCCTCGCAGACCGCGCCGATTACTGCCTGCTTCTCGCACGGACCGGCTCGCTCGAGGATCGCCATGGCAGCCTCAGCCTCTTCGCCCTGCCCATGGGCGCCAGGGGCATCACCGTGCGCCCGATCCGGCAGATGACCGAGGCGGAAGGCTTCTGCGAGGTGTTCCTCGACGATGTCGAGATCGGCGACGATGCCCTGATCGGGTCGGTCAACGAGGGCTGGCGCGCCGCCATCGAGGTGCTCTCGGTCGAGCGCGCGACCAACAGGATGTATCGCGGCTGGCGCTTCGAAAACGAGTTCCGGCATCTTGTGCGCGTTTGCGCCGCCGAGCCGACCCTGCGCCATGTATTGGCCGACCGCCACTACCGCCAGCAGCTGGCGGCCAGCTGGGCGGACATCGAGATCGTCAAGCGCTACGCCGTCGATGTGGTCGAGCGCCTCGCCCAAGGCCAGCGCATCGGCCAGCATGGCAGCTTCATGAAGCTGCACTGGAGCGAGGCGCACCAGCGCTTCGCCGTCCTGGCCCTCGAGATCCTCGCCCTTGGCTGGGCCTCGGACACGCCGGAGATCGCCAATGCGCGCCGGCGCTTCGAGGAGATCTATCTCCAGGGGCGCGCGGAGACGATCTTCGCGGGAACGACCGAGATCCAGCTCGGGATCATCGCGGACCGCATCCTGCAACTGCCGCGCGGTGGCTGAGACATGAACGAGCATCCATCCGCCGCCGAGTTGCAGGATTTCGCGACGAGCGCCGCGCGCGCCTGCGAAGCGTGCCAAGGGCTTTCCCCGAAGGCCGCTGCCCAGCGTTTGGGGGCGGACGGGCTGCTTGGCCTCCTGGCGCCCGAGCCGCACGGGCTTGGACTGCACCGCGCCTTCGCCCGCCCCGTCATCGCGGCCGCCGCAGCGCGGAGGCTGGGTTTCCCGCTGGTGGAGACGCTGGCCGCCTCGTCGCTGCTGGCAGCTGCCGCGCCATCGATCGCCGAGGCCGTTCTGTCAGGCCATGAGGTGCTGACGGCAGCGCGCGCGGGCTCGGTGAGCGCCGCCTGGGCCGATGGTGCGATGGTGCTGAACGGAATCACCGGCGAGTTCCCGATGGCGCTCGATGCGCACTGGCTGCTGACGCCCGTCATGCACGGGACGGCAGGGCCGGCGCTGGCGATCGTCGACCTGGCCGCGGTCGGCCATGAGGTCGAGCCGCGCGGCGAGCTGGACATCGACCGTCCGCGAGGGGCGCTGCGCTTCACGGACCATCGGCTTCCCCCGAGCCGTTTCATCGATCAGGGCGAACTCCTCAGCGCGCACCGGGCGGACGACCTCCTCCTGAGCGCCAACGACCTCCATGAATGCGCCCGGTCGGCGCTGGACCTGGCCCTCGCCCATGTTTCGGCGCGGTCGCAGTTCGGCCGCAAGCTGGTGAGCTTCCAGGCCCTGCGGCATGATCTGGCGCGGGCCCGCATGGGGCTCGAGAACGGCGAGCGGCTGATCGAGCAGGCGCTGGCGGCCAGCCCGGATGCGGCTCTCGCTGCCGCCGAACTCGCCTACGCCCACGCGGCAGCCGTGACGCCCGGCATCGCGGAAATGGCGCTGCAGATGCATGGCGGCATGGGCTTCACCTGGGATGTTCCGACCCATTTCTACCTGCGCCGCATCAGGGCGCAGGTCGCCAGCCTCGGCGCCGCGGAAGCCAGGGATCGGGTCGCGGAGCGGGCCATCGCACAGGCGTTGGCGCCGCTGCCGGCGTGAGCGTCAGGCCGGCAGAACGTCGCGGAGCGCTTCGGCCAGGATGGCTGGGCTCTGCACGGCCAGAAAATGCCCGCCGTCGAGGACCCTGAAGGTTCGGCGCTTCATGGTGAGCGTCCGCTGGTCGACGATCTCGGGCGTGCCGAACGGATCGTGGCGTCCAGCCAACACGAGCGCCGGCGCATCGATGCTGGCAAGATCCTCCGCGAGATTGGCCGCGATCAGCATCCGGTAGGCAGCGGCGTAGCCCTGCGGATCGGCGCCAAGCCAGCGCGCCACCGCCCTCGCCTTCTCCCGTCCATCGGCCCACAACTCCTCGGGAAAAGCCTTCGGCAGCACAGCCTCGGCCACCTGCCGCAGGCCATCGCGGTCGATGCGGTCGCACAGCTCGGATGCGATCGGCTTGCGCTCTGGCGGAATGCCCAGCGCCGGCGCGACCAGCACGAGCCGCGCGCAGCGGGCCGGATGCCGCGCGGCGAAGCGCGTGGCGATGGCGGCGCCGACCGCGGCCCCGACGACCGTGACGGGGGCTTTGATCGCGAGATGGTCCAGAAGGGCTGCGGCGTCCTCGGCCAGCGTGTCGATGTCCAGCGCGCCGCTGACCTTCTCGGACATGCCGGCCCCGCGCATGTCGTAGCGGATCACGCGAAGGCCTTTCGGCAGGAGCGCGACCAGTCCGTCCCAGCTGTTCAGGCTGCCGGCCAGTTCGTGGATGAGGAGCACAGCCTGCCCACCGCCGCCGGAATCGGCATAGCGGCAGGCCGCGCCGTTGACCGCAACCCAGTCGGTTTCCATGGTCCTGCTCCCTGCCTCAGATGGGTCCTGACGCCTCGCGCAGCAGCAGCGCGTCGAGCGCGACGCCGCCGCGTTCCTGCGCCAGGAACGGGTTGATCTCGATGCTGGCCAACTGGTCTGCATTGGCGGCCGCGATCTGCGACACGCGGACGATGGCGTCCGCCAGCGCGTCGAGATCGGCGGGCGGCTTGCCGCGCGCGCCTTCGGTCAGGAGTTGCCTCGCCTTGATGGCGTCGATCATCGCGCGCGCGCCGGCTTGGTCGACCGGCGCCGGCCTGAACACCACATCCTTGAACACCTCGATGAAGATGCCGCCGAGGCCGAACATCACCAGAGGCCCGAACACCGGATCGCGATAGGCGCCGATGACGGTCTCGACACCGCCGCCCGCCATGCGCGTCACCAGCGCGCCGGACAGCGCCGCAGCCGGAACCGCGTCGCCCACACGTCGCATCATGGCCCCGTAGGCCGCGGCCACATCCTCGGCGCTGCCAAGACCCAGCACGACACCGCCCACATCCGATTTGTGCTGGATGTCGGGCGACATCACCTTGAGCGCGACGGGAAAGCCGATCCGGGATGCCACGGCGGCGGCTTCCTCGGCGCTCGCCGCGATGCCGGAGGGCGGGAACGGAATGCCGCAGCGCGACAGGGCCTCCATCGACTGTGCCTCGTCCAGCGCGCCATCGCCGATGACCAGCCGCGCCGTCTCGTCCACCGGCACCTCATGCGACGGCTCGCGCCAGAGGCGGCCCATGCCGGCCGCGACGCGCAGGGCCTGCGTCGGCTCGTCGTAGACGAGGAAGCCCGCCTCGCGCAGCCGCGCCTTGGAGTCCGGCGTCGTGAAGGTCGAGACGATGAAGACCGTCTCCG
>JAIXZF010000443.1 GCA_027489835.1 Hyphomicrobiales bacterium | reverse complement strand
GTGCATTACGCCATGGGCGGCACCCATCAGCTCGCCCTCGGCATGGCGAAGCTGATCGAGGGCCAGGGCGGCACGATCCGCTATGGCGCGCATGTCTCCGAGATCACGCTCGACGGCCGCAAGGCAACCGGCGTCAGGCTCGCCAGCGGCGAGACGCTGCCCGCCAGCGTCGTCGTCTCCAACGCGGACAGCGCCTGGACCTACCGGAACCTCCTGCCAGCCTCGGCCCGCCGCAAATGGACCGACGCCAAGCTCGGCCGCTCGCGCTACTCGATGAGCCTGTTCGTCTGGTATTTCGGCACGAGCCGCCGCTTCGAGGACGTGCCGCACCACACCATCGTGCTCGGCCCGCGCTATCGCGACCTGCTCGACGACATCTTCGGCAAGAAGGTGCTGGCCGACGATTTCAGCCTCTATCTGCACCGCCCCACGGCGACCGACCCCGCCATGGCGCCGCCCGGCTGCGACGGCTTCTATGTTCTGGCGCCAGTGCCGAACCTGCTCGGAGACATCGACTGGGCGACGAAGGCCGAGCCGTTCCGAAAGGCCGTCGCCGCGCGCTTGTCCGAAACGCTGATGCCGGGCTTCGAGGATCATCTCGTGACCTCTCGGGTGATGACCCCTGTCGACTTCCGCGACGAGCTCTGCTCGATCCACGGCGCCGCCTTCGGGCTGGAGCCGATCCTGCTGCAGAGCGCTTATTTCAGGCCGCACAACCGCTCCGAGGACATCGAGAACCTGTTTCTGGTGGGGGCCGGCACGCATCCGGGGGCCGGGCTGCCGGGGGTCGTCACCTCCGCCCGCATTCTCGACGCGGTCGTGCCCCATGCATCGGCGTTCGCCTGACATGCACGGCTCGGGTTCACCGCCACATGCCGCCGCCCGCTGGCCGGCCTTCCCGCCGGCGGTGACCAGCGACCTGGACGCCTGCCGCGAACTGCTGCACGCCGGCTCGAAATCCTTCTTCGCCGCATCCCTTCTGCTGCCGCGCGATGTGCGCGAGCCGGCCACGGCGCTCTACGCCTTCTGCCGGGTCGCCGACGATGCGGTCGACCTATCGGAGAATCCGTCCGCGGCGCTCGAGGCGCTGACCGGGCGGCTGGACCGGATCTATGCCGGCCGGCCGCAGGACGATCCGGTCGATCGCGCCGTCGCCGAGGTGATCGCCCGATACGCGCTGCCGCGCGGCATCCTCGATGCGCTGCTGGACGGCTTCGCCTGGGACGCGGAAGGCCGGCGCTATGATGACCTTTCGGGGGTGCTCGCCTATTCGGCCCGCGTCGCCGCCACGGTCGGCGTGCTGATGACGCTGCTGATGGGTGTGCGCGATCCGGCGACGCTGGCCCGCGCCTGCGATCTCGGCCTCGCCATGCAGCTCACCAACATCGCCCGCGATGTCGGCGAGGATGCGCGGGCGGGCCGGCTCTATCTGCCGCGCGACTGGCTGGCCGAGCAGGGGCTCGACCCCGAGGCCTGGCTCGCCGCTCCGGTCTTCGATGCCCGCATCGGGCGCGTGGTGCGCCGGCTGCTCGATGTCGCGGATCAACTCTACGACCGCTCCTGCGCCGGCATCGCCGCATTGCCGGCCGATTGCCGCGCCGCGATCAACGCCGCGCGACTTGTCTATGCCGAGATCGGCAGGCTTGTGGCATCGGGCGGCTATGATTCGGTGTCGGGCCGCGCGGTGGTTTCGAAGCGCCGCAAGCTCGCGCTTGTCACCCGTGCCTGCCTGCCCGGCTGGCTCTCGCCGGGCCGCCTCGACGCGCCGGCCGTTGCCGAGGTCCGCTTCCTCATCGAGGCCATTGAGGCCGAGCCGCGCCGGGCTCAGCCGCGCGCACTGGAAGGCGTCGCGCTGCTGCGGCCTTTTCGCGGATTTACCCGCCGCACGGTCGGCGTCATAGAATTGCTCGAGCGCGTGAGGGCGCGGGAATCCGGCCACGACCGGCACCACGCCGGAGGCGTGGCTCCGGTCTGAGGGGGAGGGGGACATGGAGCTCAGCACGTTGATGGCGATCGAGTTCTTCGCCTTCTTCGGCGGCATCCTCGCCTTCGGCTTCCATCAGCTCCATTCCCTGAAGAAGCTCGCCCGCCGCGATGAGGAGCGACGCGCCGAGGCGGAGGCGAACGGCGCCTCCGTCGAGCCGCCGCCCGCGATTCCGGGTTGGATGGCGCGCCGCTAGCGCGGCCTCGGCCCTGCCGGCCTAGCCGCGCCTGCTCAGCCCCGCCGCCGCGGCATCCTGAAGGGCAGCAGCGTCTCCACCCAGCGTTGCCTGAGCCGGTTCAGCGACAGGCTTTCATGCATCAGCGTCACCGGCGCGCCGTTCAGCTGGGTCTTCACGATGGAGCGGGCGTAGAACGGCGTGTCCTCCAGCGTCGAGATCACGGTCGGCCGCGCGCCCGCGTCACAGCGCGCGGCCCGCGCCACGCGCCAGCCGGTCTTGCCGAGCGGCGCCGTCATTGGCGGGAGGATGGGCGCGAGCTCGCCATCCGCCCCGAGCCCGAGCGAAAGGTTGAGCGACGAGCCGTCACGGCGCAGCACGTCATAGTGGACGATCGGGCCGTCCGGCGTGTCGGCCCGCGCCCAGTCCCATTCGACGAAATCCTCCGCGATGGGCCGGGAGCCGACATTGCTGTCGAAATAGGCGTGGCCGCTCCAGCTCTGGCGGGGCGAATCCATCCTCACCTCGACACGGGCGCTGGGCGCGATCGGGCTCCAAAGATGCCGTCCGCCCGCATCGAGCGCAAAGCTCCGGTCCATCACCCGGTCGGTCTTCAGCACGATCTCGCCTGCGATGCGGCCCATGAAGGGCATGGTCCGCTCCTCCAGCGCGATGGTGAGCGCCCCCTCCGACCAGGTAAGTGAGCTCGGCCCGAGCCGGTAGCGGCTTTCGGTGCGGTCGAGCGCGCCCTTGCCGCGCTCGGTCATGGCCCAGCGGTGCCCGCCCGCCCCGTAGAGCGCCACGTTGACGGCGCAATGATCCTCGGGGTCGGCCACTCCGCGGCGGATGGCGCGGGCGTAATAGGGCGAGAAGACGGAGCCGACGAAGGCGATGACGACGAAGCCGTGCCGTCCGTCGTCGCTCAGGGCGTCGACATACCACCAGCGGTAGCCGCCCGGGGCGACGGGCGCCGCAAAGTCAGGTCCGCGAGCGCGCTGGCCGCGGCCAGCGTCCCGGACAAGGCCGCCATCGGCACCCCAGGACCCGGATGCACGCTGCCGCCCGCCAGATAGAGCCCCGGCACCTTCGTCCGCGAGCCCGGTCTCAGGAAGGACGACCTCCAGCCATGGCTCGCCTGTCCGTAAAGCCCACCCCCCGTGCCCGGGAACAGCGTGTTGAAGCCTGTCGGCGTCGTCACGGCCGACGGCCCCTCCGCCAACCTCAAGCCGCAGCGCTCCATCAGCCGAGACGCTCGTTCCTCGCATGATGCGACCTCCGTGTCGGCATAGCCGTTCCGATCTCCGTCGGCCGGCGCGTTGATCAGGCAGAGCAGCCTCTCCGGCCCGCTGCGCGCGAGGCCTGCATCGTCCCTGTCCTGCGCGCAGACATAGACGGTCGGCTCCCGCGGCGTTCTGGACTGCCGAAAGATGCTGTCGAACTCGCCGGCATAGTCGTTGCCGAAGAAGACGTTGTGCCGGATGAGGTCGAAGCCCGAAGCCTCCGCCAGCCGGCACGTCACGATGGCCGAGAGCGAGCGGCGGTCCGGCTTCGCGGGGGGCGCTGCCCTGGCGACGCCGGCGCCGAGGAGCCCGCCCGACAGCGCGGCGTAATCGCCATTGAAGATCACGATGCCGGCGGGCACGAATTCGCCATCGGCCAGCTCCGCGCCCTCGACGCCGTCGGGGCCCGTCCGGATGCGCGCGACATGTGCGCCGAAGCGGAAACCCGCGCCGCGCGCCTCGGCCAGAGCGCGGATGGCTTGGGCGAGGGCATGCATGCCGCCGTTCACGCTCCAGACGCCGGCCTGCTCGGCATGGGCGATCAGCATCAGCGTGGCGGGCGCCGAAAAGGGAGAGGAGCCGCAATAGGTGGCGTAGCGCCCGAAGAGCTGGCGCAGGCGCGGATCGTTGAAGGCCTTGCCGAGCGCCGACCACAGCGTCTCGAACGAACGCAGCCTGAACAGATCGAGCGGGTTGCGCATCCCGGCCCTGGCCATGTTGACGCCAAGCCCGGCGAGACTTGGACGTTGAGCGCGCATGAATGTCCGGTCGAGCATGCCGAAGATGGCCCGGCTCTCAGCCGCGAAGGCCCGGAACCGCCCAGCCTCGGAGGCTCCCGCGAAATCCCCGATGGCGTCGGCCGATCGTTCGACATCGGCGTGGAGGTCGAGCCGCCCGCCATCGGTCCAGGCATGGCGAGCCAGGATGTCCAGCGGGGTCAGGCTGACATGGTCGGAGAAGGAGGCTCCCGCCCGGTCGAACAGCGCCTCGAAGACGTGCCGCATGGTGAAGACGGTGGGGCCCGCATCCATGGCCTGACCGCCGGCGCTGAGCTGCCGCATCTTGCCGCCGGGCCCGTCCGCGCGCTCGAGGACGGTCACGTGCATCCCGCGCGCCGCGAGGTCCAGCGCCGCGGACAGGCCGCCGATCCCGGCTCCGATGATGACGACCCGCTGCCCCATCTGGCCTCGACTGGCTCCGGTGACTGCCTGATTGACAGCCTCCCCATCAATGTCCATTCTCGATAACAGTGCAAGTGTCATCTTTGCTTGACACATGCCGACAGGGAGATCCTGGCATGATGACGCGGATCGAAACCGCCATGCAGGCGGCGCTGGCCGTCACGCAAGCTTCCTGCCCCCCGAAGCTCGCCGCGGCACTGACCTACTCCGTCTTCCCGGGAGGCCACCGGCTCAGGCCGCGGCTCTGCATCACGGTGGCGAGGGCCTGCGGCGACGCCGATCCCGCCGCCGCCGACGCGGCCGCCTGCGCGATCGAATTCCTGCATTGCGCTTCGTTGGTGCATGACGACCTGCCCTGCTTCGACGATGCCGATCTCCGGCGCGGCAAGCCCTCGGTTCATAAGGTCTATGGCCAGCCGCTTGCGGTGCTGGCAGGCGACGCGCTGATCGTGCTTGCCTTTGAAACCATCGCCCGCGGCGCAACGCGCCATCCCGATCGCATGGCGGGCCTGATCGGCCTCGTCGCGCAGGCCGGCGGGGCGCCCCATGGCATCTGCGCCGGCCAGGCCTGGGAGAGCGAGCCGATGATCCCGCTCGCCGAGTATCACCGCGCCAAGACCTCGTCGCTCTTCGCGGCGGCCACGGCGGCTGGCGCGCTTGCCGCGGGGCACGATCCCGTGGCCTGGCGCGTGCTGGGCGAGCGGCTCGGCTGCGCCTATCAGGTGGCCGACGATATCCGCGACGCCGCCGACACCTCCGACGAGATGGGCAAGCCCGCCGGACAGGACGCCGCCCGCGGCCGTCCCAACGCCGTGACGGAACTCGGCATGGCCGGCGCGATCCGCTGGCTCGACCAGCTGGTGGCGGAGGCCGTCGAAGCCATCCCCGCCTGCCCCGGGCAGAACGGGCTGAAGGCCGCCATCGAGATCGAGGCGCGCAAGTTCCTGCCGCCGGAGCTGTCCATCAGGGCTGCCTGAGCCATGTCCGACGTGCCGGTCACGCCCGCACCGGGCCGCTGGAGCGACATCCTCTATGGCTGGCGCGACAGGCTGCTCGCCAGCCGCCGCTTCCAGGTGCTGGCCGCGCGGTTTCCGTTGACGCGCGGCGTCTCGGCCCGGCGCGCCCGCGCCTGCTTCGATCTGTGCGCCGGCTTCGTCTATTCGCAGGTGCTTTTCGCCTGCGTGAAGCTCGACCTGTTCGAGCTGCTGGCTCGCCGGCCGCGCGCGATTCCGGAGATCGCCGAAGCGGTCGGGTTGCCGCCCGATTCGGCTCGCCGGCTCGTCCTGGCGGCGGTCTCGCTCGATCTGCTGCAGCAGCGCGGTCCAGGCCGCTACGGCCTCGGCCAGCTCGGCGCCGCCATGCGCGCCAACCCGGGCGTTAAGGCGATGATCGAACATCACGCCATGTTCTATGCCGACATGGCCGACCCGGTGGCGCTGCTGCGCGGCCAGCGCGGCGACACCGAGCTCGCGCGCTATTGGCCCTATGCCGGCGACCGGCACCCGGCCTCGCTCGAGCCGGGCGAGGTCAACGCCTACACCGATCTCATGGCCGCCTCGCAGCCCTTCGTGGCGGACGACGTGCTCGATGCCTATCCGGTGGCGCGCCATCGCCGCATCATGGATGTAGGCGGCGGAGACGGCTCCTTCCTCAGGGCGGTGGCCAGCCGCGCGCCGCAGGCCGAGCTCGTGCTGTTCGATCTGCCGGCCGTGGTCGCGGCCGCCGCGCCGCGCTTCGCCGCCGCTGGACTCGCCGCGCGCGTCACGCTCGTGCCCGGCAGCTTCTCGCATGACGCGCTGCCGCGCGGCGCCGACCTCGTCACGCTGGTCAGGGTGGCGCATGACCATGGCGACGACACGGTTGCCGCGCTCCTGCGCGCCGCATACGCCGCCCTGGAGCCGGGCGGCACGCTGCTGATCGCCGAGCCGATGGCGGGCGATGCCGGCTCGGCCCCGATGGCGGACGCCTATTTCGGCTTCTACCTGCTCGCCATGGGCCATGGCCGCGCCAGGCGACCGGACGAACTCATCGCAATGCTCGCGCGAGCCGGCTTCACCGAGGCCCGCCAGATCTCCACTCCGCGTCCGTTGTTGTCCGGACTGATCCAGGCACGCCGCCCCACCATATGAGGGTGGTATAAGTGTCAACCCAAATTGACATTCAAAATCGTCTGCTTACTATGACAGAAACTGCCTACCAATGAGGCAGGGAGAACCGGTGTCATGCGCACCAAGGCCATTGTCCTCAGGGAGCCCGGAAGCCTCGCGCTCGACGATGTCGGCCTGATTCCCGCCACCGAGGCCGATGTCGTCATCGATGTCCTCTGGTCCGGCATCAGCACCGGCACCGAGCGGCTGCTCTGGTCTGGCCGGATGCCCGGCTTTCCGGGCCTGCGCTATCCTCTCGTCCCCGGCTATGAGACCGTCGGCCTCGTCGCGGAGGCCGGAGCCGCCTCTGGCCGCAATGTGGGCGAACTCGTCTTCGTGCCCGGCTCGCGCTGCTTCAGCGATGTCAGCGGCCTGTTCGGCGGCGCGGCGCATCGGCTCGTCGCCCCCGGAGCCAAGGTGGTGCCGCTTCCGACTGGTCTTGGCGAGCGCGGCGTCCTGATCGCCCTGGCGGCAACGGCCGTCCATGCGCTGGCGGGCGGCGCCATCCCCGACCTGATCGTCGGCCACGGCGTGCTCGGACGTCTGCTTGCGAGGGTCGCCGTCGCGCGGGGCGGCGCGCCGACCGTGTGGGAAAAGAACCCCGTCCGCATGGCGGGCGCCGAGGGCTACGTGGTCGTCGACCCGGCGACCGACGCGCGCTGCGATTATGCCTCCATCTACGACGTCAGCGGCGACGGCAGCCTCCTCGACACGCTGATCGCCCGCCTCGCGCGCGGCGGGGAGATCGTGCTCGCGGGCTTCTATGAGGCGCCGCTCTCCTTCGTCTTTCCGCCCGCCTTCATGCGCGAAGCGACCATCCGCATCGCGGCCGAATTTCGCGAGCCGGACCTTGCCGAGACCATGGCGCTCGTCGCCGATGGCCGGCTCTCGCTGGATGGCCTCATCAGCCATCGCAGCCCGGTCTCGGCCGCTGCCACCGCTTACGAAACCGCGTTCGCCGATCCGGCCTGCGTCAAGATGATCCTCGACTGGAGAAGCTGCCCATGAGCGCCACCACGACACTCGCGCCGCCCGTCTCCGCCCCCTCGAAGGCGCTGGAAGCCGCGCTCGCCGCCCATGGCATGGCCCCTGCCGGCGCGCCCGGCCCGGACCTGTCCGAGGACGCGGTCCACGAGACCAAGACCCAGATCATCGCGATCTACGGCAAGGGCGGCATCGGCAAGTCCTTCACCCTCGCCAACCTCAGCTACATGATGGCCCAGCAGGGCAAGCGCGTGCTGTTGATCGGCTGCGATCCGAAATCCGACACCACCTCGCTGCTCTTCGGCGGCAAGGCCTGCCCGACCATCATCGAAACCTCCGCCCGCAAGAAGGCCGCCGGCGAGGAGGTCCGCATCGAGGATGTCTGCTTCAAGCGCGACGGCGTCTTCGCCATGGAACTGGGCGGGCCCGAGGTTGGCCGCGGCTGCGGCGGGCGCGGCATCATCCACGGCTTCGAACTGCTCGAGAAGCTCGGCTTCCACGATTGGGGCTTCGACTACGTGCTGCTCGACTTCCTGGGCGACGTGGTCTGCGGCGGCTTCGGCCTGCCGATCGCCCGCGACATGTGCCAGAAGGTCATCGTCGTCGGCTCCAACGACCTGCAATCGCTCTACGTCGCCAACAATGTCTGCTCGGCGGTGGAATACTTCCGCAAGCTCGGCGGCAATGTCGGCGTGGCCGGCATGGTCATCAACAAGGATGACGGAACCGGCGAGGCGGCCGCCTTCGCCGAAAGCGTCGGCATCCCCGTCCTCGCCTCGATCCCCGCCGACGAGGACATCCGCAGGAAGAGCGCCAACTACCAGATCATCGGCCGCCCGGGCGACCGCTGGGGCCCGATGTTCGAGGAGCTGGTGAGGAATGTGGGCGAATCCAAGCCCATGCGTCCCGCGCCTCTGAGCCAGGACGGGCTGCTCGGCCTGTTCTCCGCCGATTCGACCGGCCGCGACTACGTGCTCCAGCCCGCTTCGCTGGCCGACATGTGCGGCGGCGTCGTGCTGGACAAGCCCAGCCTCGAAGTCGTGTACGACCAGGCCTGAGCAGGATCCGCCGCGATGGTCACGCTGATCGACAACCTCAATAGGGCGGCGAAGGCCGAGGCGCTTCCGGCTGCGAAGCCGGGCCCCTCGCCGGTCGAGATCGCCGCGGCCACCCAGGCCGTCGCCAAGGCCGAGGCGCTCGGCAATGGCTGCCATGCCGGCCGCGCCGAGATGCGCAAGGCGGCCGTCGCCGCCGGCGCCAGCGACACGCTGGAGCGCTACGCCGCCGACTATCCGCTCGGCCCCCATGACCAGCCGCAGAGCATGTGCCCCGCCTTCGGCTCGCTTCGCGTCGGCCTGCGCATGCGGCGCACGGCCACCGTGCTGTCCGGATCGGCCTGCTGCGTCTACGGCCTGACCTTCACCTCCCATTTCTACGGCGCGCGCCGCACCGTCGGCTACGTGCCCTTCAACTCCGAGACGCTCGTCACCGGCAAGCTGTTCGAGGACATCAGGGAGGCGGTGCATCTGCTCGCCGACCCCGAGCAGTACGACACGGTGGTCGTCATCAATCTGTGCGTGCCCACCGCCTCTGGCGTGCCGCTGCGCCTCCTGCCCAACACCATCGACGGCGTCCGTATCATCGGCATCGACGTGCCGGGCTTTGGCGTGCCGACCCACGCCGAGGCCAAGGACGTGCTGGCCGGAGCGATGCTCAACTTCGCCCGCAAGGAAGCGGAGCAGGGACCCGTCGCCGCCCCGCGCGGCGGCAGGAACGACAAGCGCACGGTGACGCTGCTGGGAGAGATGTTCCCGGCCGATCCGGTCGGCATCGGCATGATGCTGGGCGCGCTCGGCCTCGCGGCCGGTCCCGTCGTGCCGACGCGCGAATGGCGCGAGCTCTACGCCGCGCTCGATTGCGCCGCGGTCGCCGCCATCCATCCCTTCTACACGGCCTCGATCCGGGAGTTCGAGGCGGCCGGGCGGCCGATCGTCGGCTCGGCGCCAGTCGGCCATGACGGCACCTCCGCCTGGCTCGACGCCATCGGCGAGGCCTGCCAGGTCGCGCCCTCGATGGTCGCGGCCGCCAAGGACAAGCTCCTGCCGATGATCCGAGCGGCGCTCGCCGCCAAGCCGGTGTCGGGCAAGATCACCGTCTCCGGCTATGAGGGCTCGGAGCTCCTGGTCGCGCGGCTCCTGATCGAGAGCGGCGCCGAGGTGCCTTATGTCGGCACGGCCTGCCCGCGCACGCGCTGGTCGGATGCGGACCGGCTCTGGCTCGAGGCGCGCGGCGTCCAGGTCCAGTTCCGCGCTTCGCTCGAGAATGATCTCGCGGCGGTGGAATTCCACCAGCCTGACCTTGCCATCGGCACCACGCCGGTGGTGCAGCACGCCAAATCGATGGGCACGCCCTCGCTCTATTTCACCAACCTGATCTCGGCCCGTCCGCTCATGGGCGTCGCGGGCGCGGGCTCGCTGGCGCAGGTCGTCAACGCCGCCATGGGCAACCGGGCGCGCATGGACACGATGCGCGACTTCTTCGAGGGCGTCGGCGAGGGCCACGCGGCTGGCATCTGGTCCGAAATGCCGCGCGAGCGGCCCGAGTTCCGCAAGAAGCAACTGGCCAAGCTCGCCGCGATGAATCCGCGTTCCGAGATGGCGATGGGGGGAGAGATCTGATGCTCGTCCTCGATCACGACAGGGCCGGAGGCTACTGGGGCGCGGTCTACGTGTTCTGCGCCGTCAAAGGCCTTCAGGTCATCATCGACGGCCCGGTGGGCTGCGAGAACCTGCCCGTCACCTCGGTGCTGCACTACACCGATGCGCTGCCGCCCCATGAGCTGCCCATCGTGGTCACCGGCCTCGCCGAGGAAGAGCTCGGCCAGCACGGCACCGAAGGCGCCATGAAGCGCGCCCACAAGACGCTGGATCCGGCGCTGCCCTCCGTGGTCGTCACCGGCTCCATCGCCGAGATGATCGGCGGCGGCGTGACGCCCGAGGGCACCAACATCCTGCGCTTCCTGCCGCGCACCATCGACGAGGATCAGTGGCAGTGCGCCAACCGGGCCATGGCCTGGCTCTGGAAGCAGTTCGGCCCGAAGAAGGCCCCCGCGCTCAAGCCCCGCAAGGAGGGCGCGAAGCCCAAGGTCAACATCATCGGCCCGAGCTACGGCGCCTTCAACATGCCCTCCGACGTCGCCGAGATCCGGCGCCTCGTCGAAGGCATCGGAGCGGAGATCAACCTGTGCTTCCCGCTCGGAACGCACCTCGCCGACATCGCCCGGCTCGGCGATGCCGAGGTCAATGTCTGCATGTACCGTGAATACGGCCGCGCCCTCTGCGAGGCGCTGGACCGGCCTTACCTGCAGGCCCCGATCGGCCTGCATTCAACCACCGCCTTCCTGCGCAAGCTCGGCGAGCTGACGGGCCTCGACCCGGAGCCCTTCATCGCGCGCGAGAAGCACACCACGATCAAGCCGCTCTGGGATCTCTGGCGCTCGGTTACACAGGATTTCTTCGCCACCGCCTCCTTCGCCATCGTGGCGAGCGAGACCTACACGCGCGGCATCCGGCAGTTCCTCGAGGTCGAGATGGGCCTGCCCTGCACCTTCGCAGTGGCGCGCAAGCCCGGCGAGAAGACGCTGAACGACCAAGTGCGCGACATGGTCAAGACGAAGACGCCGCTGATTCTGTTCGGCAGCTACAATGAGCGCATGTATCTCGCCGAGGCCGGCGGGCGGGCGATCTACATCCCCGCCTCCTTCCCCGGCGCCATCATTCGGCGGCACACCGGCACGCCCTTCATGGGTTATTCCGGCGCCACCTACCTGATCCAGGAGGTCTGCAACGCGCTGTTCGACGCGCTGTTCAACATCCTGCCGCTCGCCACCGACATGGACGCGATCGAGGCCACGCCCTCGCGCCTGCACGAGGAACTGCCCTGGAGCGATGACGCCAAGGCGATGCTCGACCGCGTGGTCGAGGAGCATCCCGTGCTGGTCCGCATTTCGGCTGCCAAGCGCCTGCGCGATGCCGCAGAGCGCGAGGCGCGGCAGGCCGGTTCGGATGAAGTTCTGCCGGCTTCGGTCTCGCGCGCGCAAGGTGTCCTGTCGGGCCGCGGAGTGGGCTGAAAGTTCAGGCGGGCGTTTGAAAACTAAACGTCGTGATTAAATTTAAAATCCGATGATGTAAAATTAGATAGACACAATGCCTGTAAGATCATCGTGACTATGCTATATTGAAGACAGGGGTGACACATGACTGACATCAGATTCGAAATGCCCAGGATGCGGGCCCGCAGCTCGGACCGCCTCGCCTTCAGGCTTCTGGTCGCGCTGACCTATCCGCTCTTCCTTGCGGCCGCGATCCTCTCCCGTCTTCTTCCCTTCGCCCCGTCCTCGACGCGGCCCGGGGAGCGCGTTTCGGTGTTCGCCCAGGCGCGCCGCGCCAGCGAAGCCACCATCGCCTTTGCCTTCCAGGGCTGAGCGCGACCCCAGAGATCCTGCCCGGGCAACCGGGCCGGCTGTCATCGTGATGTCACGAGGACGATCCCAGCCGCGCGGGACGGGCGCGGTAACGGCTTCGGCCAGTATAGGAGTGTCAGGTCATGGCTGACAGAGACAGGCAGTCCCTTACGGGACTCACCGACCAGGAGGCGAGGGAGTTTCACAGCTTCTTCGTCCAGGGAATGGTCGGATTTACGATCATCGCGATCATCGCCCACTTCCTCGTCTGGATGTGGCGGCCCTGGTTCCCGGGCGTCAGGGGCTATGCCTCGCTCGTTGATGGCGTCACCGCCATCACGTCGATGATCGTCTGAGGGAGGGCATCATGTATCGCATCTGGTTCCTGTTCGATCCCCGTCGCGTTCTGGTCGCCCTTGCGGTGTTCCTGTTTTCGCTCGCGATCATCATCCACTTCATCCTGCTGAGCACCGACCGGTTCAACTGGATCGAAGGCCCGCGTACTGCACGTCGCGCCGCTGTGGAACTCTCGATCCAGCCGACCACGACGGTGGCTGCGATCAACTTCGACCGCGTCAGCGGTTGACGGCACACCGGGGCCGCGGCGCGCCGCGCAAGCACGCGCAGCGCCGCGGCCCTGGATATCTCTGCACTGTCCTGCGGGCGCCGGATTATCGGGAGGGCCGACCATGGCTATGTTAAGTTTCGAGCGCAAATATCGCGTCAGGGGAGGCACCCTGATCGGGGGCGACCTTTTCGATTTCTGGATCGGCCCGTTCTATGTCGGCTTCTTCGGGGTCACCGGCTTCTTCTTCACCTTCATCGGCGTGGCGCTGATCTTCTATTCCGCCGCCCTTGACGGGAACTGGAACCCCTGGACGATTTCCATCGCGCCGCCCGACCTCAAATACGGGCTGGGCCTCGCCCCGCTGCAGGAAGGCGGCTTCTGGCAGATCATCACGATCTGCGCCATCGGCTCCTTCTCGAGCTGGGCCCTGCGCGAGGTCGAGATCTGCCGCAAGCTGGGGATGGGCTACCATGTGCCCTTCGCCTTCTCGGTGGCGATCTTCGCCTATGTCACGCTGGTGGTCATCCGCCCCTTCCTGATGGGCGCCTGGGGGCACGGCTTCCCCTACGGCATCTTCAGCCATCTCGATTGGGTGTCGAACGTCGGCTACCAGTACCTGCATTTCCACTACAATCCCGCGCACATGCTGGCGGTGACGTTCTTCTTCACCACGACCCTGGCCCTCGCGCTTCACGGCGCCCTGGTGCTCTCGGCCGCGAACCCGGGCAAAGGCCAAGCGGTCAAGACGCCCGAGCACGAGAACGCCTATTTCCGGGACATCATCGGCTACTCGGTCGGCACCATCGGCATCCACAGGCTCGGCCTGTTCCTGGCCCTGTCCGCCGGCTTCTGGAGCGCGGTCTGCATCGTCATCAGCGGCCCGTTCTGGACCCGCGGCTGGCCGGAATGGTGGACCTGGTGGCTGAACCTGCCGGTCTGGGGCTGAGGAGGGGGTCATGAGCCTGCTGTCGAACACCTACTATCAGAATATCTTCACCCGCGTTCAGGTCAGGGGTCCCGACGACCTCGGCGTCCCCATCGAGCCCGGCATCTATGCCCGCGGCGAGAAGCCCGCGCACAGCTACTGGCTGGGCAAGATCGGCGACGCGCAGCTCGGCCCGTTCTACCTGGGCTTCTTCGGGATCACCTCCATCGCCTGCGGCCTGATCGCCTTCGAGATCATCGGCCTCAACATGCTGGCCTCGGTGAACTGGAACCTGAAGGAATTCGTGCGCCAGCTCTTCTGGCTCGCGCTCGAGCCGCCGGCGCCGAAATACGGCATCAGCCCCTTCGTGCCGCTCAACGAGGGAGGATGGTGGCTGATGGCCGGCTTCTTCCTCACCGCATCGGTGCTGCTGTGGTGGGCCCGGACCTACAACCGCGCCCGTGCGCTCGGCCTCGGCACCCACGTGCCATGGGCCTTCGCTTCCGCCATCTGGCTCTTCCTCGTGCTGGGCTTCATTCGCCCGCTGCTGATGGGCTCCTGGAGCGAGGCTGTGCCTTTCGGCATCTTCCCGCACCTCGACTGGACCACCGCCTTCTCGATCCGCTACGGCAACCTCTTCTACAACCCGTTCCACGCGCTCTCGATCGTCTTCCTCTACGGGTCGACGCTCCTGTTCGCGATGCATGCCGCGACCATCCTGGCCGTGACGCGCTACGGCGGCGAGCGCGAGATCGAGCAGATCGTGGACCGCGGCACCGCCGCCGAGCGCGCCGCCCTCTTCTGGCGCTGGACCATGGGCTTCAACGCCACCATGGAATCCATCCATCGCTGGGCCTGGTGGTTCGCTATCCTGACCCCGCTGACCGGCGGCATCGGAATCCTGCTCACCGGCACGGTCGTCGACAACTGGTACCTCTGGGCCCAGCATCACGGCTATGCTCCGAGCTATCCCGCCGTCTATCCGCCCACTGTCGATCCCAGCCTGCTTCCGGGAGCGGTGAAATGAGCACCTCGCGCCTCACATCCTTGCGCCTTCCGGCCCTCGTCGCCTTCGGCGTCGGCCTCCTGCTGGCGGGCTGCGAAGCCCCTCCGCCGGAAACCAAGCAGATCGGCTATCGCGGCCTCGCGATGGAGCGGGTCTCCAACCCGCGCACCGTCGCGGCGCTGGCCGAGGCCAATCAGGCCCCGGAAGTGGTGCCGCCCGGCGATCGCGACGGCCCGCGCGCCGCGCAGGCCTACCAGAACGTCAAGGTTCTGGGCGATCTGAGCGAAACCGAGTTCACCCGCGTCATGGTCGCCATGACCGGGTGGGTCGCGCCCGGCGGGGTGGCCGGCTCGGATGAGGGGCAGGGCTGTTCCTACTGCCACAACCTCAACAACATGGCGGACGAGTCCAAGTACCAGTACAAGACCGCCCGCCGCATGCTGCAGATGACGCGCGCCATCAACTCGACCTGGACCAGCCATGTCGGCGCAACCGGCGTCACCTGCTATACCTGCCATCGCGGCAACCCGATCCCGCAGCAGACCTGGTTCACCGGCGCAGGCGGCCCCACCCAGACCGCGAACTTCGCGGGCTGGCGCGACGGCCAGAACTTCCCGGGCCCGAAGGTCGGCTTCGCGTCCCTGCCCACCGATCCGTTCTCCGCCCTCCTCGAGAAGGCCGAGCAGATCCGGGTGACGGGCCTGACCGCTCTGCCCACGCAGCAGGGCGAGCCGCTGAAGACCGCCGAGCGCACGCATGCGCTGATGATGCAGATGTCGACCGGCCTCGGCGTCAACTGCACCTTCTGCCACAACTCGCGCAGCTTCGGCGAATGGGCGGACTCCCCGCCCCAGCGTGCCAGCGCCTACCATGGCATCCGCATGGTGCGCGACCTCAACTCCAACTATCTCGCCCCGCTGGGCGCGATCTACCCCGCCGCGAAGCTCGGGCCGGAAGGCGACGCCGCCAAGGCCATCTGCTCGACCTGCCACCAGGGCGTGTCGAAGCCGCTGAACGGCGCGCCGATGCTGAGCGACTATCCGGAGCTGGGGGCGCCGCGCAACTGAGCGGCGGACTCACACCGAAACCATGGCGCGCCCGGCTGGCCTCCAGCCGGGCGTCGTCGTTCAGGGATGGACCAGGAGCGGCGCTTCCACAGCGGGCAGGGCGCTGCATTGACGCTGTTGCCCCGCCCGGCTATCCCGAATGCGGGGGCCCTTAGCTCAATGGTTAGAGCCGACCGCTCATAACGGCCTGGTTGCAGGTTCGAGTCCTGCAGGGCCCACCACAGATCCTCATCATCAGCCGCATCGCATGCGCGGCCACCAGCCGCTCAGGCCCCCGGCTGTCCGGCGTTGGGGAAGAACAGCTGCTCGCCGTTGATCTTGTAGTCGGCGATGGCGCGCTGGCCTTCGGGGCCCGTCAGCCAGTCGACGAAGCGCTGGCCGTCCTCGCGCTTGACGTGGGCGTGGCGCGCCGGGTTCACCAGGATGACCCCATACTGGTTGAACAGCCGGCGATCGCCTTCGACGACGATCTCGAGGTCGCCCCGGTTGCGGAAGTTGAGCCATGTCGCGCGGTCCGACAGCACGTAGGCGCCCATGGCGCCGGCGGTGTTGAGGGCGGCGCCCATGCCCTGGCCGATCTCGCGATACCAGGGGCCTTTAGCCTCGTCGATCCTGATGTCGGCGGCCTGCCACAGGGCCAGCTCAGCCGCATGGGTGCCCGAGCGGTCGCCGCGCGAGACGAAGGGCGACTGGCGCTCGCGGATGCGCTGCAGCGCCGCCGCGATGTCGCGGGTGCCCCTGACGCCGGCCGGGTCCTGCCGTGGTCCGATCAGCACGAAATCATTGTACATCACGGGCCTGCGCTCGACCCCGAAGCCGTCGGCCACGAAGCGCTCCTCCTGGGCCTTCGCATGGACGAAGACCACGTCCGCATCGCCGCGGCGGCCGGTGTCGAGCGCCTGGCCGGTGCCTTGGCTCACCACGCGCGCCTCGATGCCGGTGGAACGCTGGAAGGCCGGAAGCAGGTGGTTGAACAGCCCCGAATCCGTGGTCGATGTCGTCGACGATACGGTGATGAAGCGGCCCGCAGCTTGCGCCGGCGCGGCCGGCTGGGGCTGCTGGGCTGCCGCCAGCCCCGTGAAGGCAAGGCCGAAGCCGACGGAAAAAAGCGCGCGTCTGGACAGCATGGTCGTGATCCTTGGTTGTGGTTGGGTCACCAGAGCAGGTCTCCGGCGATGAAGGCTCTTGCCTCGCGCGTCGCAGGCGCGGCGAAGAAGGCGGCGGCATCCGTGTCCTCGATCAGGCGGCCGCGATCGAGGAAGATCACGCGCCGGGCCAGCCGCCGCGCCTGTCCGAGGTCGTGCGTCGTCATCACGATGGTCATGCCCTCGGCGGCGAGCCCCGCGATGATCTCCTCGATCTGGCGCGTGGCGCCGGGGTCGAGCTGCGATGACGGCTCGTCCAGGAACAGCACCTCCGGCTGCAGGGACCAGGCGCGGGCGATGGCGAGGCGCTGCTGCTCGCCGCCCGACAGCAGGCGGGCCGGCCGCTCGGCCAGTTCCGTCAGCCCAAAGCGCCGCAGCGCGAGGTCGACGCGGGCGCCGGCCCCCTCGGCTTTGACCGCTGCGAGGGCGTGGGCGAGGTTGGCGCGCGCCGAACGGCGCAGCATCACCGGGCGCTGGAACACCATGGCGTGGCGCTTGCGGCCGGCCATGAGGCCGCTGCCGACCCCCCAGCGCACGGACCCCGCGCTCGGCTCCATGAGGCCATGGCAAAGGCGCAGCGTCAGCGACTTGCCGGACCCGTTCGGGCCGATGATGGCGGTGACGCCGCCGGCCTTCACCGTGAAGGTCACCCGGTCGAGAAGCCTTTTGCCTTCGCGCTCGAAGGTCAGCTCCTCGACGGTCAGCGGCAGGATGGAGGCTGCGTCTCGCATCGTCATCCCGCGAAGCGCGCGCCGATGCGGCTCGCACCGAAGGCGGCGGCGTTGATCACGAGCGTCAGCGCGATGAGAACGATGCCGAGGCCCAGCGCCAGCGGCAGGTCACCCTTGGAGGTCTCGAGCGCGATGGCCGTGGTCATGGTGCGGGTATGGCCCGCAATGTTGCCGCCCACGATCAGCACGGCTCCCACTTCCGCGCTGGCCCGGCCGAAGCCGGCCAGCAGCCCTGTCGCCAGCGCGAAACGCCCATCCCAGATCAGCGTCGGCACGGCGCGGGCGCCCGACAGCCCCAGAGAGGTCAGATGCTCGCGATACTCGGTCCAGAGTTCCTCCAGCGTGGAGCGGGTCAGCGCGATCACGATCGGCAGCACGAGCAGCGTCTGCGCGATCGTCATCGCCGTCGGCGTGAACAGCCAGCCAAGCCCGCCGAGCGGCCCAGAGCGGGAGAGCAGGAGGAACACGACGAGCCCCGCCACCACCGGCGGCAGTCCCATCAGCGCGTTGACCAGCACGATGACGGCCGGTCGGCCGGGAAAGCGCGACAGGGCGAGCCAGGCGCCGAGCGGCACTCCGATCAGGGCCGCCAGCAGCACCGCCATCAGCGTGACGCGCAGCGACAGCCCGACGATCTGCAGAAACTGCGGATCGAGCCCGGCGATGAGCCCGAGGGCGGATGCGAAGGCGCTGGCGACGTCCATTGTCCCTGCTGAGTAGCGTAGGCGGTTGGCTCTGTTATGGTTTTCGGCTAGAACATTTCAAGTTTGGAATTCGTGCAGCTGAACGCAGTCATACGCATGCAGAATTATCTCGGCACCGAGGAAGCCGCCGCCTATCTCGGCATCAAGGAGCGAAAGCTCTACGAACTGGTCGCCAACGGCGCCGTCCCTGCCTCCAAGGTCACCGGCAAATGGCTCTTCCCGCGCGATGCGCTCGATCGCTGGGTCGAGGCGGGGCTCGCGCATCCGGAGGGCTTCGCGCCGCTGGCCCCGCCGCCGATCATCGGCGGCAGCCATGACCCGCTGCTCGAGTGGGCGACGCGCAGTTCGGGTTGCGGGCTGGCCCTGCTCAGCGAGGGCTCGAGCGCCGGCCTCGACCGGTTGAACCGAAACGAGGTGGCGATGGCCGCCATCCACCTGCATGAGCCAGCCGGCGACCGCGACGCCAACCTTGCCGCCGTCTCGGCGCAGACCGGGCTCCATGACGCCGTCGTCATCGCCTTCGCGCGGCGCGAGCAGGGGCTCGTGACGGCGCCGGGCAATCCGCTCGGCCTTGCGGGGCTGACGGACGCCGCCGCCCGGGGAGTCCGCTTCGGCCTTCGCCAGGGCGGGGCCGGCGCGCAGCTCTTGCTCGAGCGGCTGGCGGGGGAAGCGGGCTTCGCGCTCTCCGCTCTTGCAGCCTCGCCTCAGCCATTCGCGACAGGCGCCGACCTCGCCTTCGCCATTCGCGCAGGCGAGGTCGACTGCGGCCTGGCCACCCGCGCCGTCGCGGCCGCCAACGGGCTGGGCTTCAGCCCGCTGGCCTGGGAGCGGTTCGACCTCGCGCTGCGGCGTCGGGTCTACTTCGAGCCGGGCCCGCAAAGGCTCTTCGCACTGATGCGCGGCGAGGCCTTCCGGCGCCACGCGGACATCCTCGGCGGCTACGATCTGACCGAGTCCGGCCAGGTCCTGCTCAATCGTTGAAAGCCGGGCCGTCGTCTCCGCTTCGAGGCGCCCTCAGCCGCGTTCGACAAGCAGATGCGGCAGCACCAGCCCCGACGATCGATCGGCGCCCGTGACGGCCGCGACGATGGCCTCTCCGAATGCGCCGTAGGGAATGCGGACCGAACTCAGGGTCGGCGCGACCCAGTCGTTGAGCGGGGAATCGTCGAAGCCGATCATCCGGGGCATGGCGGCGGCGAGGCCCGCTTCCCGCCAGGCCCGCGCCGCGCCATACGCGATCAGGTCGCTGGTGCAGATGACGAGAGCCGGCGCCATGCCGTCCTCGATCAGCTGCCGCGCGCCTTCCCGCCCGATGGCGAGGTGGTCGCGGCCTTCGGGCGAACGGATGGCCGCAGGGTCCAGCGCGGCCGCCTCGGCGGAGAAGCCTTCGAGGATGCCGGCCACGCGGTCGCGCGTGGCGGACGAGGCCGAGCGGGCGTGGATCAGCGCGGCCTTGCCGAGGCCCTTCGACAGCGCCCAGCGCGCGACGTCGGCGCCCGCGGCGCGATTGTCGATGCCGACGAAGCGTCCCGTCCCCGCGACGGGGCTGCGCCGGTTGACGAAGACCAGCGGGGTCGGCGTGGCGTGGAGCTTGCGCAGCATCGGGCTGTCCACGGCGCCGAGCAGGACGATGGCGCGCGCCTGCTGCGCGAGCATCTCGCGCAGGTACTCGTCCTGCAGCTCGGGCCGGTCATGGGTATCGCACAGCACCATCACCAGCCCGTTCTCACGCAGCGCCACCTCGGCCGAGGCCGCGATCGCCGCCATGGCGGGGTTGGCGAGGTTGGCCGCCAGCACGGCGACGAGGCGGCTTGTGCGCTGCCGCAGCGCGCGGCCCGCGCTCGTCGGCCGGTAGTCCAGCGCGGCGATGGCCTGCCGGACGCGCGCCACCGTCTCGGGCGAGGCCTTGTTCAGCACCCCGTTGGCCACGCGCGAGACGGTGGCGATCGACACCCCCGCGAGGGCCGCCACGTCCTTGATCGAACTTGCGGGGGGAGCGCGCCTGGGCATGCTGCTTGCAGTTTTCCCAGCCGGTGCTAAGGTCGGCTTGAGGAAAACGTTTTCCTAAGTTTTCCCACAAAGTCAAGAACCGGCGAACCGGCTTCATCCAGCCCCAGGGAGGAACACATGGGCATCCTGCGCACATTCATGGGCGCCGCCTTCGCGGCCGCCATCTCCGTCCTGCCGGCGAAAGCGCAGACGCTGACGGTCTGGCACGATCTCGGCGACAACGGCATCAAGTGGTTCGAGGCTCTGTCGGCCGAGTTCGCGAAGCAGAAGCCGGGCGTCACCGTGCGCTCGCAGAGCTTTCCGACCGATCAGTGGTTCGGCCGCGTCATCGGCGCGATCAACACCGGCACCGCGCCGGACCTGATCTTCAACAATTACGAGCGCGTCATCCGCATTCAGAACCAGACCGACAAGGTCATGGACCTGAAGGCGCTGTCCGCCTCCATTGCCGACAAGGCGTTCCTCTCCGAGGACGACATGCGGGTCGCCACCTTCAAGGGCCGGCAGATCATCATCCCGGTCCAGCGCGTGCAGATGGCGCTGGGCGTCCGCAAGAGCTGGCTGGACAAGAACGGCGGCAAGTTCCCCGACACCTGGGACGAGGTGAAGACACTCGCCGCCGCCTTCCGCGACAAGGACCCCGACGGCAACGGCCAGGCCGACACCTTCGGCATGGCGCTGCAGGCCGCCAAGCCGCGCGACCTCATCCACATGCTCGACCTGTTCGTCTTCGGCTCGGGCCTGCGCCACACGCTGATCGACCCCGAAGGAAGGATCACCATCGACCAGCCGGCCCATGCCCAGGTCCTCGAAGAGTTCCTCAAGACCTACTCGACCTACAGGTTCGTCGCTCCCGACACGATCAATCACTCTTTCGCGGAAATGTACCAGGTCATCGAGGGCGGCCGCGGCGGCATGTTCCGCGTGGGCGACTGGAACGTGCGCAAATGGGACGGACCGCAGGTGCTCGACGGCGACTTCGTCTCGGGCCCCTGGCCGAAATTCGCCGCGGACCGCCAGAACGCCGTCGTCATCGGCGGCATGCGCGGCGTCGCCATCCCGGAGAACGCGCCCAGCAAGGCCCTCGCGCAGGAGTTCGCGGCCTTCATGCTGACCAAGGCCGCGCAGCAGGCCTCGCTCGAGAATGTCGGCGCCGGCGTGCGCAAGGACCTCGACGTCTCGAAGCTCTCGCCGCGCTCGCAGTACTTCGCCAAGGCCGAGCACCGGCTCGTCGCCTACGACTTCCCCGAGTCGATCCACGCCTTCTATCCCGAGCTGGAGGCGGCCTTTCATCGCAAGCTGCTGTCGGGCATCGCCAATCCGCCCGCCGACTGGAAGCCCTTCATCGCTGAGACGGCGAAGGAGATGCGCGACCTCGCGGCGAAGCTGAAGGGCTGATCCAGAGCCGCCACGTTCCGCCGGCGCCTCGGCGCCGGCGGGCCTCTGCCAACCGGATCGGGGCCGATGACGGACACGCTCGGAAGCCTGTCGCGCGACAGGATCTTCTACCTCTTCGTGGCGCCCTTCGCCGCGCTCACGGTCCTGTTCGGCGTCTGGCCGATCCTGCTCTCCATCCAGGTCTCGTTCACCGCCTCGGCGACGGCGCTGAGGCCGAACCCGACCTATGTCGGCTTCGCCAACTATCTCGGCGTTCTCGCGGACCCGATCTTCCTCGCCTCGCTCTGGCGCACGCTGCTCTACACCGTGCTGTCGGTGGCGGCGAACCTCGCCTTCGCGCTCGGCTTCGCGGTGCTGCTCGACTCGGCCCTTCTGAAGCGGGGCAATTTGTTCTTCAGGCTGGCCATCTTCCTGCCGGTCGTGACGCCCGACGTGGCGGGCTACGTCGTCTGGCGCTGGCTCTACGACCGCTCCTTCGGCGCGCTCAACGCTGCGCTGAAGATGCTGGGCCTGCCGCAGTTCGGCGGGCTTTCCAGCGTCGACACGGCGATGCTCGCGGTGCTCGTCGCGGAGCTCTGGCACCATGCCGGCTTCTACATGATCATCTTCCTCGCCAATCTGTCGATCCGCGACCGGGCGCTCGAGGAGGCGGCGCACATCGACGGAGCGACCGCCTGGCAGCGCTGGCGCTACGTGATCCTTCCGCAGCTGCGCCCGGCACTTGTGATCAACACCGTCTATGCGCTGATCCAGTTCCTGAAGACCTTCACCGTCGTCGTGGTGATGACCAAGGGCGGGCCGAACGACCAGACCAACTTCGTCAGCTACTATGCCTATCAGCTGTTCGATCAGGCCCGCTACGGCGAGGCGACCGCGATGGCCACCATCCTGTTCGCCATCGTCATCGTGTTGTCGCTGACCGCGTACCGCATCGGCGACCGGGAGCCGGGACGATGATGGCCGAGGCTCGCCCGAACCGGCTCCTGCAGGCGCTCGCCTATGCGGCGGCGATCCTCGTCAGCCTGCTGTTCCTCTATCCCTACTGGTGGATGCTGGTGTCCGCCTTCCGCCCGACGCGCGCCATCATGTCGGCGCCGCTCAGGCTCTGGCCGGAGACGCTGAGCTTCCGCATCTTCTCGGAGATCGGGCGGATCGGCGGCGTGGAGCTGTCGACCTATGCGCTGAACTCGGTGCTGATCACCACCGCCTCGACCGCGCTGGGCGTCGTCGTCACGGCGCTAGGGGCGTATGCGCTGGTGCGCAGGCCCCGGGCGCCGGGCTTCGCGCTCGTGCGCTACGGCTTTTTGGTGACGATCATGTATCCCTACATGCTGCTCGTCATTCCGGTCTATCTCGTGATGTTCATGCTCGGGCTGCTCGGCACCTATGCCGGGATCATCCTGTTCCTGGCGCTCGGGCCGCTGCAGTTCTTCCTGTTCGAGCAGTTCTTCCGCAAGATCCCGCCCGAGGTGATCGAGGCCGCCATCATCGACGGCGCCAGCGAGTGGCAGATCCTGACACGCGTCGTCCTGCCGATGGCGGCGCCGATCACGGCCACGGTCGCGCTCATCACCTTCCTGCTGAACTGGGCGCAGTGGTTCCCGATCATGGTGATCTCGCGCTCGCCGGACACCTACACGCTGCCGGTGGCGCTGCTGTCGATGAACAGCGAACTCGGCTCCAACTTCCAGGGGATCATGGCGCTCGCGGTGCTGACGACGTTGCCCGTCGCAGCCCTGTTCCTGCTGGCGCAGAAGCGCGTCATGGAGGGAATGGCGGCCGGCGCGGTGAAAGGATGAGGCCATGCTGAAGACCATCGACAGCCGCGAGAAGCTCGCCGTGGCGATCGACGCGGGGCGCAGGGCCACGCTCGGCTGGCTGGCTTCGATGCAGGCGCCGGGCATGCCGAAAGGCTGCATGCGCATCAGCGCCGCTCATGATCCGGGGCGCTGGCCCGGCGTGCTGCTGCCCGGCTCCTACAACGGCGTCATGTGCATCGACCTGCTCGGCGGCCTCGAAGGCTGGCGGCAGGACGAACGCGCCGAACTGGCCGCCTGGTTCGAGGAAAGCCGCCTGCCCGACGGGCGCTTCCGCATCGAGGGGATGGAAGAGGGCGCGGTGTTCAAGAAGCCCGACATCGCAGAGACCTGGCGCTACATCGACTTCCACGTGAGCAACTACGCGCTCGGCGCGGTCGAGGCGCTCGATCCGGCGCGC
The DNA here is from genome assembly GCA_027489835.1 of Hyphomicrobiales bacterium. Classification (GTDB taxonomy): domain Bacteria; phylum Pseudomonadota; class Alphaproteobacteria; order Rhizobiales; family Beijerinckiaceae; genus Allobosea. The sequence goes on along the minus strand of JAIXZF010000443.1, from coordinate 11,863 downwards.
CGGCCCGTGCTCGACTTCGTCAGGCCGTATCTCGACGCCGCGACGCTCGGCCACTGGCTCAGCCTGCGCGACCTGCGCGATCCGTGGCAGGAGGGCAACAACATCGTCAATCTCGCGAGCTTCCTGCTGCTGTTGCGCCGCCACGGCGACGGAGAGTTGAGCGGCGCAGGCTGGGCGCCCGCGGTCGACCGCGCGCTCGGGCAGATCATCGACTGGCATGATCGGCTGCGCGAGCCGAGCACCGGCTTCTGGGGCGTCGGCCAGCTCTCGGACCCGCTGCGCCTGCTCCATGCCTTCGCCGGCTCGATGCACAATTTCCACATCTGGTATCATGAGGGACGCCCGCTGGAGGGGCAGGACCGCGCCATCGACTACTGCCTGTCGCTGCCGCCCCGCGTCGACAGCGCCTGCATCGACGTCGATGCCGTCGACGTGCTGGTCCATGGCTGGCGTCATCTCGACCATCGGCGCGGCGAGACCGAGGCCTGGCTGGCCGCGCTTCTCGCGGAGCTTCTCGCCTTCCAGAACCCGGATGGCGGTTTCTGCGACGTGCGCCAGGGCGTGCGCAGGCAGGATGGCTGGGTCGGAGGCTATGAGGAGCCGCAGGGCCTGTCGAACAGCTTCGCGACCTGGTTCCGCTGGATCGCGATCGCCATGATCGCGGACGTCCTCTGGCCCGGCCGCTGGAACTGGCGCTTCCGCCGCATGATCGGCATCGGCTACCGCGCGCAGGACTGGCTCGAAGGCGCATGACCGATCCCGCCGACGATCCCTTCGCCCATTTGCATGACGAGGACTACGCCCGGCCCTTCGAGGCTAACCGCGCCACGGCCGCGACGCTGGTGACGATGGCCGGGCGCGACGTCCGCTCGCTCGACGGCGAGTGGCGGATGACGCTCGACCTCTTCGACGAAGGCCTGCGCCAGCGCTGGTTCGATCTCGACGAGACGCCGCCCTCGCAATGGGCGACCCCCCGCGACTACGAGATCGAGGCGGGCGACCTCGTGCCGGTCCCGTCCTGCTGGAACGTGCTGAAGCCGGAATGGACGCATTTCGAGGGCGCGGCCTGGTACACGCGCTGGTTCGACTGGCAGCCGGGCGAGGCCGCCGAGCGCTTCGTGCTGAACTTCGGCGCCGCCAATTACGCGGCTCTGGTTTTTCTCAACGGCACCCACCTCGGCGGCCATCAGGGCGGCTCGACGCCGTTCTCGCTCGAGGCCACCGGCCATTTGAAGCCGGGCGCCAACCGCCTGCAGATCTATGTCGAGAACCGCCGTCGCCGTGACCGGGTGCCGATGCACCACATCGACTGGTTCAACTATGGCGGGCTCTATCGCGAGGTCGGGCTGGCGAAGCTGCCGGCCGTGTTCATCAGGCATGCCAGCGCGGCCCTTGTCGAAGGCGGGGGCGCCATCGCCCTTGCCATCGAGCTGTCCGACCCGGTCTCCGGAGAGGGCGAGGTGTCCGTCCCGGAACTCGGGCTGACGATCCGCGTCCCGATCGCATCGGGCCGCGGCGAGGCCGTCGTCCCGGCCGCGCCGCAGCGCTGGTCGCCGGACAGCCCGAAGCTCTACGACGTCGCCTTCCGCTTCGGCGGCGACGAGGTCCGCGAGCGGATCGGTTTCCGGACCCTGGAGACCGAGGGCGCGCGCCTCCTGCTGAACGGTGAACCGGTCTGGCTCAAGGGCGTCTGCGTCCACGAGGACGACCTTGCCCTCGGCAAGGTCTCCGGCGAGGCGGACATCCGCCTCAGGTTCAGGCACGCCAAAGAGCTCGGCTGCAACTTCCTCAGGCTGACCCATTACCCGCACCACGAGCTGGCGGCCCGGATCGCCGACGAGGAAGGGCTGCTGCTCTGGGCCGAGGTTCCGGTCTACTGGGCCATTGACTTCGGCAACGAAGCCACGCTGGCCGATGCGCGCAACCAGCTCGCCGAGCTGATCCGCCGGGACATCAACCGCGCCAGCGTCGTGATCTGGGGCGTCGGCAACGAGAACGCCGACACCGATGCGCGCCTTGCCTTCATGGCGGATCTGGCCGCGACGGCGAAACGGCTCGACCCGTCACGGCTCACCGCGGCCGCCTGCCTCATCAACCGGGAGCGCTTCGCCATTGAGGACCGGCTGGCCGAACACCTCGACGTCATCGGCCTCAACGAATATTTCGGCTGGTACGAGCCGGATTTCGCAGGCCTCGACAGGCTCCTCGCTAACTCAGACCCTGGCAAGCCCGTCATCGTCAGCGAGACGGGCGCCGACGCCGCGCCGGGCCATCGAGGGGCGGGCCGCATTCTCTTCACCGAGGACTGGCAGGCCGAGTTCCATCGCCAGCAGTTCCGGCGCATCGCCGCGGCGCCCTATGTGGCCGGGCTCGCCGTCTGGCTGCTCTACGACTTCCGCACCGAACGCCGGCAGACCGGCTTCCAGCGCGGCTTCAACCGGAAGGGGCTGATCGGCGCCGACAAGGCGACAAAAAAGCTGGCCTTCGCGGCGCTTGCCGAATGTTATCGGAACAAGCCCGGCGGCGGCTGAAGAGTTCATTTCGGCCACAGGCATGTTCGCGCCGGCGTAGCCTGACAGGCGGCCCCACACGACGTTTGCGTGGTGACAACCATGGGACAAGACCTGACTTGTGCGGAGCGCGCGTGCCGATTTATCCATCGTGACAGGCGGCCGATCCTGGGGCTCGGCACAGAGCCGGAGACCTGATTGACACCCGCCATCAGGCGCAGCATCAGCCGCGCCGTTCCGGGGAGGGCGACGGGCAATGTGCTGGATCTGCGGGCAATCGGGAGAAGCAGCCTTCGCCGCGGAGGCCGTAGCGTCCGGCACGCCGCAGGATTTCGTGCTGGACGGGCAAAAATGGGGCACCTCCACGCTGGGCACGGCTGGCGGCACGGTGACCTGGAGCATCGTCAACGCAGGCTTCTCCAACGCCACGGGCCAGACTTTCTTCACCGGCTCCACCGTGTCCATGAGCACGGTGCTGAACTTCGATTTCGTCTCGGTGCTGAACCAGGCCTTTGCCGCCTGGTCTGCGGTGGCGAACATCAGTTTCCAGTTCGTGACGGATGGCGGCGGCAACATCGGCATCGGTACGTCGGCGCAGATCAGGGTCGCGGCGGGCTTCATCGACGGTCCGTCTTCTGTGCTGGCGCGCGCCTTCAATCCAGGCGGCTCCGCCACGAACGGCGATATGGTGTTCGACAGTGGCGAGACGACCTTCTGGACACCGTCGAGCTTCCTGGCCGTCGCCACGCACGAGATCGGCCACGCGATCGGCATCCGGCACACTTCCGTGACCGGATCGCTCATGGAGCCCTTCTACAATCCGGCCATCACCGCCCCGCAAGCGGACGACATCGCCGCGGCGCAGGCGATCTACGGTACCCGCGCAGGCGTGGCGGCCGGGTCCGTGACCATCGGCGACGTCGCCGTCACGGAAGGCAACGCCGGCACGCAGGTCATGACCTTCACTGTGACGCGCAGCGGCGGCACGGCGGCGTTCAACGTCAACTATGCAACGGCGAACGGTACCGCGAGCGCCGGCAGCGACTATGCGGCTGCTTCGGGCACACTGTCTTTCGGCGCGAATGTCAACACGCAGACGGTCAGCATTGTCGTGAATGGCGACACGACGGTGGAGGCCAACGAGACCTTCTTCGTCAACCTGTCGGCCGCGACGAACAGCGCCGTCATCGGAGACAGCCAGGCGGTCGGCACGATCATCGACAATGACGGTGCAGCGACGGTCGGTCAGGTCTCGATTTCCGACGTCTCCGTCAACGAAGGAAATGCCGGCGTGACGAACGCCACCTTCACCGTGACGCGGACGGGTGGCAGCGCTGCGTTTTCGGTGGCTTACGCTACCGTTGGCAACACGGCCACAGCCGGCTCCGATTTCACGACCGCAAGCGGAACGCTGAATTTCGGAGCGGGCATCAACAGCCAGACCTTCAGTGTCGCCGTGCTGGGCGACACGCTCGTCGAAGCCACCGAAAGTTTCTTCGCCAACCTGAGCGGGATCACGGCGGGTGGCGTCATCGTGGACACGCAGGGCATCGGAACGATCGTCAACGACGACGTAGCGACCGGAGACGATTATGCGGACAGCCGCACCGATACGACCGCGCCGTTCGGCGCCATCGCCGTCGGCACCACATCGGTGGGAAACCTCGAGACCGTTGGCGACCGCGATTGGTTCCAGCTCGCGCTGAGCGCCGGCACGAACTATCGGTTCGAGTTGGCGGGGTCGGATTCGCGCTTCGGCACGCTGGGCGATCCCTATCTCCGGCTTTACAATTCGGTCGGCACCCTGCTGGCCGAGGACGATGATTCCGGCCCTGGCTATGAATCGCTCATCGCCTATGCTGCGCTGACGTCCGGCACCTATTACCTTGAGGCCGGCAGCTTCAGCGACCGCACGACCGGAACCTACGCGCTTGCCGCTTCGGCGACGATCGTGGCGTCGGACGACTATGCCGACAGCCTCACCGACACCAGCCGGCCATTCGGCAGTCTCGCCCTCGGGGCGTCGCGAACCGGCGATATCGAGACGAGCGGCGACAGTGACTGGTTCCGCACCACGTTGACCGCGGGTGTCCAGTACAGCTTCGATCTCATTGGAGCCGGTTCGGGGGCCGGCACGCTGGCAGACCCGGTGCTTTCGCTCTATTCCGCTACCGGGGCTTTGCTTGTCTCCAACGACGACAATGGCACGTCGCTCGAATCGCGGGTGACGTTCACGCCGACCACCTCGGGGTTCTACTATGTCGCCGCCAACGGCTACCTGAGCAATCTCGGAACCTATTCGCTGTCCGCCGTTTCCGGGCCTTTCACGAACGGCAATGATGTCGTCACGCTGTCTACGCCCAACTCCGCGTGGCGGGCACTGTCGGGCGACGACAATGTCGCCGGCTCTGCCGGGGCCGACACGATCCAGGGCGACGCAGGCCTCGACACCATCAATGGTGGCGCCGGCAACGACTATGTCGAAGGCGGCGCTTCGGGCGACGTGATGAATGGCGGCACGGATTTCGACACAGTGTCCTGGTTGTCCGAGGCTGCCGCCGTCGCCGTCAATCTCAGGACCGGCACATACGAGTATGCCGCCGCCGGCGACAGCGTGACAGGGTTTGAAGTCTACTACCTGACCCAATCGAGCGACAGCTTCACCAATGCCGACACGGGAGGGTACATCTACGGCTTCAACGGCGACGATTTCCTGTTCGGGGGGGCCGGATCCGATTTCCTCGTCGGAGGCGCCGGCGCGGATCAGGTCAATGGCGGCGCGGGCTTCGACTATGCCTCCTTCGCCGACGCCAATGCAGGCGTCACGCTGGACCTCAACAATCCGGCCCGCGGCGTCGGTTACGCGGCGATGGACCGCTATTTCAACGTCGAAGCTTTCTTCATGTCCGCATTCGACGATGTCTTCGTCGGACAGAACGGAGCCAATTTCGCGTTCGGCGGCAATGGAAACGACGCTCTTTTCGGCGGCCTCAACGCCAATGACTGGCTTTTCGGCGAGCAGGGGCGGGATTTCCTGTCTGGTGGAACGTTGGACGACCTTCTGGTCGGCGGCGCTGGCGCGGACGTGTTCGCGTTCGCAAGCTGGGTCGGCAACGGCTTCGACGTCGTGCTGGATTTTGTGCCCGGCGAAGACGTGATCGCCCTGACCGGCCTTGGTTTTGGCCTTCTCTCGGGCGCAACCTTCCGCAATGGTGTGACCTTCGTTTCAGGCACGGCCCCGATCTACACGGCGGCCGAGGGAACGCTGGTCTACTATCGCCCCTCGGGCATCCTCTACTACGATCCCGACGGCAGCGGCGCGAATGCGGCGTTTACCCTCGCTCAGTTCAGTGGCAACCCGAACCTGACGGCGGACAGCTTCGTCGTGCTGTGAGCCAGGCTTTGAGGTGCGCGCCTCAAGGCTCAGTATTCCTGCTCGATGCCGATGCCGACGGACGCCCTGCCGTCCACGCCAATCTCCGATTGCAGCCTGAGCCGCCGCGTCAGGTCGATGTCGACGCCGGCGCCCGTGCTTTCCGGCCGCGCGCCCGCCCTCAGCGCGAAGCGGATGCGGTCGCTGATCGCCCGCGAGAACGAGAAGCTCGGGCCCCCTTCGCCGAAGCCGATGTCGAGGTCGTCAACGCCGAGCGCCCGGCGCGCCGCTTCGAAGGCGTCGGGGCCGCCGACGCCGGAGAGCTGCGCGGCGGCCTGGGCGAGCTGGATGGCCTGGAAGGCCGAAAGCCCGCCAGCAGCCCGCGCGAACAGCAGCCGCGACAGGATCTCGTCCTGCGGGAGGGACGGGCTGGACGAGAAGGTGAAGTCCGGCGCGTTCGCCGGCCCCGTCACTGCCACGCGCGCAGCGATGTCGCCAGCGCGGGTCTCGGCCACGAAGTCCAGCTCCGGAACGAGGCCGGCACCTGCGAAACTCAGCCGGCCTCGCGTGAAGTCCAGCCTCTGGGTCAGGAGCGTAAGGCGTCCCCGCCTGAGGTCGAACGCTCCCTCCGCCAGCGGCGCGACGGTCGTTCCCGTGAGGCGCAGCGTGCCGCCGAGCTCCGCGTCGAGGCCGCGGCCGCGCACGAAGATGCGGCTTGGCGCGTCGATGACAAGGTCGAGCGCGGCCCTGAATGGCGCGCTGCCTCCCCGCCCGGCGCGCGAGGCGCGGGCGATCTGGGCCAGCCGGGCCCGGGTCTGGGGCGGCGGCGCCACGTGCCGCGCCTCGCGCAGGGGCTCGCGCGCCCCGCCGAACCGCTCGGGCACGCGCACGTCGAGGTTCACCACGTCGACCCGCCCGCCGATGCGCGGGGTCGTCGCCAGCGGCCCTGACACCCTGATGTCGAGGTTCGCAACGAGGCGCGCCAGTTCGCTGTCGACCAATTGCGCGCGCCGTCCCGTCAGCCTGATCTCGCCCGGAAAACCCCGAGCCGGATCGAGCGTGACGCGTCCGCTCGCCGCCAGCGTTCCGTCGCCGCGCGTGCGGCCGGTGAGCCGTTCGATCGCCAGCGCCTCGCCCTGGCCCGAGATCCGGCCCTCCAGCGCCGTGACGGAGATGCCCTGGACCGCATCCGAGAAGCTGCCGCCCGCGAGCGTGGCGGCGCCCCGCAGCCGCGGAGCGCGGCGGCTTCCGGACAGGCTGACATCCACCGTCACCCGCCCACCCAGCCTCTGGCCGACGCCCGCGAGCCTGGCATTGGCGAGCGCCGCGTCGAGGTTGCCACGCGCCGTGAGGTCAAGCGGACCCGTCTCCGAGAAGGCGGCCGAGCCGCCGAGCCTGAGGTCGATGCCGCGCCCGCCCGTGACCGAGCCGTCGAGCGTCGCGCCTGTCCCCGTCAGCGTGCCGCGCGCCGCGATCCCCAGCGGCGGCAAGCCCGCGGCGCGCGCCGAAGGCTGGGTGAAGCCCCGGACCGTCACCTCGTAGGGCCCGCGCGGCGACGAGGCATTCCCGCTCAGCCTCGCTGCGGCGTCGAGCGTGCCGCCGAGCCCGAGGCCAGGGACGAACACCTCCGCGGCGGCAAGCGGGACGCCCCGCGCCTCCAGCTGCACGTCGAGTTCGCGCCCGATCATGCCCGCCAGCGAGACCCGCCCGCCGGTCACGTCGAACGCCGCTCCTGTTGTCCGCGCGCCGCCCGGGGCGAAGACGAAGCGCGTCGGAGCCAGGAGCGAGATGCTTCGCCCGGCGCGGACCGCGCGGAACCTGTCGATGCGGGCCGCCGGCTCCGTGCCGGCTTCAAGCCGGCCGGCGCCTTCGAGCGAAAAGCCCCGGGCGCGTCCCGTGAGGGTCACTGCGCTCGCGCCCGCCTCGGCCTCCATTGCCGTGAGCGCGAGGAGCTCCACCTGCTCGCCTCCCGCAAAGAGCCCTTCGAGGCTGAGCCGTCCGCGCAGGCTGGGCGCGCTCCGGTCGATCGCGGCCGCGAGGTCGGCCTCGAACCGCGCCAGCCGGATCTCGCCGGCCACGATGCCGGAGCCGTCGCCACGGACCGCGACGCGCTGGCGGGGCTCGACGCCGCGCGCGGCATCGGCCGTGATCTCGAGGGAGGCGCGCCCCGCGAGCCGCCTGAGCGCGAGCGCCGTGAGGTCGTCGAGATCGCTGGCGGCGAAGCTGACGCGGCCCTCGGCGATGCCGTCCGCGCCGAGGGTGCCCTGGCCCGTCAGCGTCGCGGAGCCGAGCGAGCCCGACAGGCGCTCCAGCTTCCAGCCGCGCGCGCCGTCGGGTGCTGGCTCGATGGCCTCCAGCCGCGCCTGCAGCGCCAGCCGGTCGTCGCCGATGACGCCGCCCGCGTCGATCGAAAGGCGTGGTTGCGTTAAGGGACGTCGGGCCTCGATCCCGATCTCGAGGCCGGTGACGGGCCGCCCCATGGCGAGGGCCCTGGATGCCGTCAGCGACAGCGAGGCGTCGGGGTCGGCGGTCGGGCCCGACAGTTTCAGCCGCGCCTCGGCCTGCCCGGCGATCCGCGTGTCGAGCCTTGCAAGGTCGGACAGGGCGATGCGCGCCGCAAGGTCGAGATCGCTGGCCGAGGCGGCGCCCTGCAATTCGGCCGTCATCGCCGCCGCGCCGAGCCGGAAGCCGTCGAGGCGCAGCCTGCCGCCCCCGAGCCGCGCGCGGCCATCCAGCGATACGGCAGGACCGACAATCCGGTCGAGCCTGTCGTCACCGAGCCCGAGCCCTGCGGTCCGGCCGGTCACCTCGGTCGTGATGTCGAGCCGGCGCGGATCGCCGGTCAGCCCAAGATCGAGCTCCGCCCGGCCCGTCAGCGGCCGCCCCGCGAGGCCCGACAGTGCGTCCAGCCTCAGGATGCGCGCGCCAAGCCGGCCATCGATCGTTCGGCTGCCCAGACGCCCGCGATAGTCGAGCGAGAGCGTCGGAGAAGCAAGGCGGGCTCGCGTGAAGCTGGCGACGCCGCCCTCGTCGAGTTCGCCCGCGATGTCGAGTTCGAGGTCGCGCCCGATCGCGTCGGCCAGCGCCGCATCGCCCGGCGCGAAGCCGCGCGCCTGGCCGCTGGCTTCGATGCCCAGCCGGCCGGCGCGTCCCGCTGCCGGCGTCGCGCTGAAGCGCGCGGCGAGGCTTTCGAGCGCGAAGTCGGGCGTTGTCAGGCCGGCGAGGTCGAGGCTGCCCCGCACGCGCGGCGCGGCATAGGGCCCGGTCACCGCGCCTTCGAAGACGAGGCGCCGGAGCCGGCCTTCCCCGACCGCGGCCATGTCGCCCGCATTCGGCAGCGCCCTGGCGCGGGCCGTGAGGTCGAGAGCGCGTTCGGCCGACACCGATCCCGACAGCGTCAGCTCGGCCAGCGCCGAGGCCAGCCTGATGCTGCGCAGGGCGACGCCGCCGCCATCGGCAAAGGCGATCTCGCCGCGCAAGGCGGTGACGCCGGGAAAGATCGGCGCCGCCAGCGCCGGCAGCAGCGGCGCGATGCGCGCGTCGAGATCGAGGCCGAGCACGCGCTCGGGCCCCTGCCGGGCGATGCGCGCCTGGCCCGTGGCGCCGAGTTCGGGACCGCCCTCGAAGGCGAGCCGCGCGCGCCAGTCGTCGAGCGTGCCGGCGCCGGAGAGATCGAGCCGGACAGGCGGCAGCCCCGGAACCCGGGCGAGCCGCGCCGCCAGCCCTCCCGCCGGCTCGTCGAGCGTGAGCGCGAGGTCGAGCGTCTCGCCCTGGGGCACGAAGCCCAGACGCAGCCTTGCCGCGCCCGGCGCATCGAGCCGTTCGAGGTCGAACGCGGCCCGAAGCCCCTGCGCCGGCGCGCCGAGGCTCGCCGAGCCGCGCGCCGAGAGCCGCGCCGCCGTGCCGAGCACCGGCTCGCCCAGGGCAAGCTCCGCCAGCGTGAAGGCCCCGACCTCGACGGCGAGCGGCAGCTCGGGCAGGAGCGGCCCTGGCTCGGGCTCTCCCGCCACGGGCGCCGGCCGGCGCAGCAACATCACGCGGCCGATCTCGAGCTGCTGGATCTCGATCCGGCGCTGGAGCAGGGCCGCCCGCTTCCAGACCAGTCTGACGCGGTCGATGGTCAGGTAGACGCCGGCATCGTCGGCCACCGTGACGTTGCGGATCGTCGCGTCCGACGACAGGGCGCCGTCCACGGCGCCGATGCTCACGCGCGACGTCGGCGTGGACAGGAGCCGCGAGACGAAGCCGGCCAGCACGCCCTGGTCGTCCGCATCCTGCGCCCGGCCGGGCAGGAGGGCGAGGAGCATGACAAGCGCGATCATGGCGCCGAGGCCGAGGATCGGCGCCAGCGCCCGGCGCAGCCGCCCCTTCGAAGGGGCGTTCTTGGCGATGCCCCGGATGCGTGCGCGGCCCATCAGAACGCCTGCCCGATGCCGACATACAGCGCGTAGCGGTTCTCCCCCTTGCGCCGGTCGAGCGGCAGGGCGAGGTCGACGCGGATCGGGCCGATGCCGGTGTAATAGCGCAGCCCGAGCCCGGCCCCGACCCTGAGCCGCGCGGACGTGTCCGGCAGCGGACCGGCATAGGCTTGCCCGACATCGACGAACGGCACGATTCCGATCGTCTCGGTGATCTTGATCCGTGCCTCCAGCGAGCCGTCTACGAGGCTTCGGCCTCCCGTCAGCCGCCCGAAACCATCGCGCGGGCTGAGGGAGCGGTATTCGAAGCCGCGCACCGAGCCCCCGCCGCCGGCATAGAAGCGGCGGGTGGCGGGGATCTCGTCGAACGAACCGCCGAAGACGCTGCCGAAGCCGACGCGCGCCGCCAGAATGACGCGCGCCTCCGCGTCGAGCGCGCGATAGGCCGAGGCCTGGATCCGGGCGATGCCGAAGGCGCGCGCGGCGTCTCCGAAGCCCAGATAGGGTGCCGCGGAGGCCGTCACGCGCACGCCGCTCGTGGGATCGAGCGGCCGGTCGGTGTCGTCGTAGCCGAGCGAGAGCGGCAGGCCCACCAGCCCGTACTCGGTGCGGCGAGCGCGGAAGGGCAGGGGCGGCGGCGCCTCCGTGACCCGGCCCGCCTCGGCCTCGATCCCGGCCTGCACGAAGACACTGTCGGTGAAGCGCCGCCTTATCGCCAGCGTGGCCAGCGCGGTCTCTGCGTCGTAGGCCTCGGTGCGCTCGCGGCCCACCGAGAGATCGGCCAGGAGATCGAGGCGGGTGCCGCCCAGCGCAGGCTTGATGAAGGAGGCCGAGACGCGCCCGCCGAGATCCTCGAGCCTGAAGCCGCGCTTCGGCCCGTCCCGCCGGAGCACGGTGTAGAACAGGTCGGCATCGAGCCTGAGCCGTTCCGCCCCGCCGAACAGGTTTCGGTGCGCCCAGTAGGCCCGCAAGGCCGGGCCGTCGACGGTGGAGAAGCGCGCCGAGGCGCCGACCAGCCGGGGCGGGCGCTCCGTGACGTCGACGACGAGCGGCAATTGCCCGTTGCCGTCCAGCGCCGTGGCCTCGGTGACGCGGACGGCGCTTAGCGCCTCGATGCGCCCCACCGATTTGCGGATGCCGGCGATGGCGCGCGGCGTATAGGGGTCGCCCGGCTCGGTGTAGATGAAGGAGCGGATCACGGCGGGATCGATGCCCTGCGCGCCCGTGACGGCGATGGGCCCGAACGTCGCCACCGGTCCCGGCTGGACCAGCAGTTCGAGATCGACGAGCCGCGAGCGGTGATCGATGACGGGATCGCGCCGCGTGACATTGACGAAGGGGTGGCCTGCCTCACGGAAGCGGTCGGAGATGCGCCCCGATGCGGCGAGGATGGCCTGCGTCGAGGCCGCATCGCCAGGCGAAAGGCCGCTCGCACGGGCCGGCGCCGTCTCCGGCGCGAAGGGCCTGCCGGTCCGGGCGTCGATGACCGCCGGATCGGCAAGCCGGTAAAGTGGTCCGGGCTCGATGCTGATGGCCACAGGCAGCACGGCGCGGTTGCGCGC
>JAIXZF010000092.1 GCA_027489835.1 Hyphomicrobiales bacterium | reverse complement strand
GGGCGAAGGCGAAGCGCTCGGCGACGCCCGGCCCCAGCGGCGGATGGAAGCGCTCGATCATCGCGCCATCGGCCGCCCAGGCCTCGCGGCCCTGCAGCCAGCGGAAGGCCCAGTAGAGCTTGTCCATCCTGGGAGCCACCGTCACCTCGGGCATGTCGCCGAGGCTCAGCGCGATGCGCCGCGCGACATCGGACAGGATCGCCTCCGCCTCCGGCACCGCCTGCGCGAAGAGGTCGCGCGCGATCATCAGCCGGGGCGCATCGGGCAGCGGCGCGCGGTCCTTGCCGAGCACCGCCTCCGAGACGCGCACGAAGCTTTCGCCGTCCCGCGTGAAGTAGCCGGCCGTGTCGAAGCTGTCCGCCAGCGGCCAGCAGCCCTTCAGCGACAGCCGCCCATGCGTCGGCCTGATGCCGAAGAGCCCGCAATAGCTCGCCGGCGCCCGCACCGAGCCGCCCGTGTCGGTGCCCAGCGCGATATCGGCCAGCCGGCCCGCCACGGCCGAAGCCGAGCCGGAGGATGAGCCGCCCGTGATGCGGTCCGGCGCGGCGGGGTTCACCGGCGCGCCGAAATGCGCGTTTTTGCCGTTCAGCGAGAAGGCGAGCTCGTCGGTGATGGTCTTGCCGACGAAGCGCGCGCCGGCTTTCAGCAGCTGCGACACTAAGGGCGCGTGCGCCTTCTTGAGGCCCGACATGGCCAGCACATGCGCCGAACCAGCCCCGGTCGGATAGCCCTTGACGTCGTAGAGGTCCTTGACCGCGAGCGTCATGCCCTTGAGCGGCCCCTCGGGCGCGTTCGCCACGGGAACGTCGGGATAGGGCACCCAGCAGCGGAAGCCGTCGTCACGCATCGCTCGTCTCCTCATTCCATGCGCCGGCAACACATCCTGCCGCGCCCGCCTAAATCGCCTTCGGGATTGCTGTCAAAGACCCTTGGAGTCCCCGTCCGAGCGCGGATCATGCACCGCCTCGACATGGCCCTTGGGATGCCGGACGAGCAGGCCCGCATGGCCGAACTGGTCGTCATAGGGCACGCCCCATTCCTCGAGCTCATGGCCGGCCGCCGCCAGCTTCGCCACCACCATATGGTCGAAGCGGTTCTCGATCTTCAGCGTCATCGCAGCCGCGCCCCAGGTCTTGCCGAACAGGAAGCGCGGCGCGTCAACCGCATCCGCCACGCTCATGCCGAGCCGGTAGCGGCTGAGCACCTGCGCCTGGAATTGCGGCTGGCCGTCGCCGCCCATGCAGCCATAGGAGGCGACGCGCCCATCGTCGAACACGGCGAGCGGCGGGTTAAGGGTGTGGAAGGGCATCCGGCCCGGCTCGAGCGGGTTCTTCGAGGCCGGATCGAGCGAGAAGGACACGCCGCGATTGAGCCAGGTGATCCCGGTCTTCTCGAGCACGCAGCCCGAGCCGTACTCCCAATAGACCGACTGGATGTAGGAGACGGCGGTCCCTTCGTTGTCGATCGCGCCCATCCAGATCGTGTCGCCCTTGTCAGCCGGCAAAGGCCAGGGCGCGGCGCGCTTCATGTCGATCCGCGCAGCTTCGCGGGCGAGCCAACCGGCGTCGAGGAAAGCGGCCGGATCGTCGGTCATGTGCGCCGGGTCGGTGATCACCCGGTTGCGCAGGGTCAGCGCGCGCTTGGAGGCCTCGACCAGCCCATGGACATGCTCGAAGCTGTCGTAGCGTGTGACGCCGAGCTGCTCGAACAGGCCGAGGATGACCAGCGAGGCCAGCCCCTGCGTCGGCGGCGGGAAGTTATGGACCGTGACCCCTGGCAGCTTCAGGGACAGGGGCGTCGCGGTGCGGGCGCGATAGCGGGCGAGGTCTTCGCGCGTCACCGGCGCGCCGATGCGCCCAAGCTCATCAGCAATCTCGCGGCCCACATCGCCGCGATAGAAATCATCGAGCCCGGCCCGCGTGATGTGGTCGAGCGTGTCGCCAAGCTTGACATTCTTGCGGATCGCGCCGGCCTGAAGCGGCTTGTCGGCCGGCCTCAGCACCGCCTGGAAGCCGGGCGCCGCATACAGCCCGTCTCCATCCTTGATCCGGTAGCGAGCCTCGGACGCCGAAATCGCCACGCCCTCGCGCGCATGGCGGATGGCGTCGGCCGTGAGCACGGAGAGCGGCAGCCGCCCGCCAAGCGCCTTGGCCATCTCGCCAGCGAGGCTCCAGCCGCCGATGGCGCCGGCCACCGTCAGCGCGGCGTCCGGGCCGCGCGGCGGGATCGCGTCATAGCCCTTCTCGCGGTAGCGCTCGCGCGTCGCCAGCGAGCCGGACGGCCCGCAGGCCTGGATGGCGGCCACCTTGCCGCGCTTGTCGCGGATCAGCCAGAAGCCGTCGCCGCCGATGCCGTTCATGTGCGGATAGACGACGGCGATGGTGGCGGCCATGCCGATCATGGCCTCCACCGCGTTGCCGCCCTGGGCAAGGATGTTGCGCCCCGTCTCGCTGGCGAGATGATGCGGCGCGGCAACGGCAGCGCTGGAGAAGACGGGCGTTTCGGGCATGTCGGCAGGCTCGGATGGGAGGATCGCGCGGGGCGCGGGACAGGAAGGCAAGCCTCGGGCGTTGCCGGAGGCCGTCAATTACGCTAGGCGAAAGCCGAACCCTCCCACAAGCGCGAAAACGCGTGGCCACCCGGAGCCTGCCGCATCATGGCGATCAACACCCGGAACTTCACCACCATCATCTGTGCCGCGATCCTGATCGGCACGGAGGTCTTCGGCCTGGCCTTTGCCGGAGCCTGGGCCATCGC
>JAIXZF010000453.1 GCA_027489835.1 Hyphomicrobiales bacterium | reverse complement strand
CTGGATGTTCGAGGACGACCAGCTCTGGTGGGTGGCGGGCCTGGCAGGCGCCGCGATGGGCGCGGTCTGGAACTACGTGTTCAGCGACCTCGTGGTCTGGCGCAGGAAGCGCTGAGAGCGCCGCGCAGCCTCACCCGGCGGACTGACCCTTTACCAACTCGATGCGACCCGCCGACGTGCCCACGGCAGCGGTGTCGAAGAACTGGGTCAGGGACCGGATGCTGCGCCCTTCGAACAGGATGTGGTCGAACACCTCGACATGCGTTTCGCGCCCGGTGGCGCGCGACGTCGCCAGCGCCGACCAGCGCACGGCTGCCGAACCCTCGTTGGCGATGATGTCCTCTATGAAGAAGTCCCGCATCCTGAAGTCGCGGTAGATGAGGCCGATCATCTCGCGGATCGCGGCATGGCCGACGCGCAGGCCGGCGAAGGGTAGGTGCGCGCTGTGACCCAGCAGGCACCAGCGGGCATCGGGATCGAAGGCGCTGAGGAACAGGTCAAGATCGTTGACCGACAAGGCTTCATAGACGGCATCGAGCCAATCCGCGATCTCGATCAACTGATGCCTCACGCCGCCCTCCACCGGGAAGACCTAGCGCGTCGGGCGGCAGGTGTAAAATCGACTTGTGTCGTTAAAAAGGGGGACAGGCGCTGCTTGGAGCAGCGCCTGCTGTACTTGTGCCGATTGAACGGCGTGACGCAAAGACTGCAGGTATGCGCAATATTATTGCGCTCTTCGCTCAGTTCTTGCTCTTATCCACCAGCGCCTTGGCCTTGATCCACGGCATCATGTCGCGCAGCTTCGCGCCCACTTCCTCGATCGGATGGGCCGCCATGGCGGCGCGGGTGGCCTTGAACGAGGTCTGGTTGACCTTGTTCTCGAGCATCCAGTCGCGCGTGAACTTGCCGGACTGGATATCGTGCAGCACGCGCTTCATCTCGGCCTTGGTCTCGGCGGTGATGATGCGGGGGCCCGTGACGTACTCGCCATACTCGGCGGTGTTGGAGATCGAGTAGTTCATGTTGGCGATGCCGCCTTCGTAGATCAGGTCCACGATCAGCTTCACCTCGTGCAGGCACTCGAAATAGGCCATCTCGGGCGCGTAGCCCGCCTCGGTCAGCGTCTCGTAGCCGGCCTTGATCAGCTCGACGAGGCCGCCGCAGAGAACGACCTGCTCGCCGAACAGGTCGGTCTCGCATTCTTCCTTGAACGAGGTCTCGATGATGCCGGCGCGGCCGCCGCCATTGGCGCAGGCATAGGAGAGCGCGAGGTCATGGGCGTTGCCCGAGGCGTCCTGATGGATCGCCACCAGCGTGGGAACGCCGCCGCCGCGCTGGTACTCCGAGCGCACGGTGTGGCCAGGGCCTTTCGGCGCGATCATGAAGACGTCGAGATCCTTGCGGGCCTCGATCAGGTTGAAGTGGACGTTGAGGCCGTGGGCGAAGCACAGGGCCGCGCCTTCCTTCATGTTGGCGTGCAGCTCGTCGCGGTAGATGTCGGCCTGCAGCTCGTCCGGCGTCAGCATCATGATGAGGTCGGCCCACTGGGCGGCCTCGGTCGGGGTCATGCAGGCGAAGCCCGCGCCCTCGGCCTTCTTGCGCGTGGCCGAGCCGGCCTTCAGCGCGATGCGCACGTCCTTGACGCCCGAGTCGCGCAGGTTGAGCGCGTGGGCATGGCCCTGCGAGCCGTAGCCGACGATGCAGACCTTCTTGCCCTTGATCAGGTTCAGGTCGGCGTCACGATCATAATAAACGCGCATGGGCATTTCCTTCGGAGGTTACAAACGGTCTTGAGCGACCTGTTTTCGGGACATGAAAGGGCGGTCGAGGGTGCTTTAGTGGAGCGGCACCGGTGCGTAAAGCGGGCAGGCATGCATGGCGCGCAGCATCACAGCCACTCCGCGGCGATGGGCCAGAGCGAGGCGACGAGCGCGGCGGCCATGGCGAGGTTGAAAGCGCGGTTCAGCACGGGATCGGACAGCCAGCGCCGCAGCGCCACGCCGAACAGCGTCCAGGTCCCGGTCGCCGGTCCGCAGACGAAGCCGAAGACGAGGGCGACGATGAGGACGGTGAGGGCATAGGCGCTTTCCACCGTGTAGGTGGCCATGGCGCCCACGGCCATCACCCAGGCCTTGGGGTTGACCCATTGGAAGGCGGCCGCCTCGAGCCATGTCATCGGCCGGCCGCCCGACGTGCCCGAGCCGTCCTTGAGGGGCGCGGATGTCGCGATCAGCCAGGCCAGCCACAGCAGATAGGCGGCGCCGGCGTATTTGATGGCAGTGAAGATCGCGGGCCAGCGGGTCAGGATCTCGTGCAGGCCGAAGCCGATCGCCAGCAGCAGGCTCATGACGCCGAGACTGATGCCGAGCATGTGCGGCACCGTGCGGCGGAAGCCGAAGTTCACGCCGGAGGTCAGCAGCATCATGTTGTTCGGCCCCGGCGTGGCCGACATCACGATGGCGAACACGACAAGGGCGCCGAACTGCTCGAGCGGCATGGATCAGAGCCCCGCCTGCTGGGACGCCAGCCGCTGGAACAGCAGCGCGAGGCAGATGAGCACGAACCCGATCCACCATGAGCGCGATTTGAGCTGCGCGCGCTCCTTCGCCGCCTGCTCGGTGTCGAGCCCACGCACGCGCTGAATCATCGGCCACAGGAACAGGCCGAAGCCGAGCGTGGCGCAGAACTTGGCCAGCAGGTCGAGATCGAGGCTCATCGGTCCCTGACGCTCACATCACCTCTGCGCCGCGGCCCATGGCCGCGATGCCGGTGCGGGAGACCTCGGCGAGGCCGCAGGGGCTCAGGACCTTGACGAAGCGCTCGATCTCGTCGGACGCGCCGGTCAGCTCGAAGACGAACGAGGTGACGGTGGCGTCGATGGTGCGGGCGCCGAAGGCGGTGGCGAGGCGCAGCGCCTCCATCCGCTGGTCGCCCTTGCCCACCACCTTGAGCAGGGCGAGTTCGCGCTCGATGGATTCGCCCTGCAGCGTCAGGTCCACCACCCGGTGCACCGGCACCAGCCGGTCGAGCTGGTTCTTGATCTGGTCGATGATCTTCTCGGAGCCCGAGGTCACGATGGTGACCCGCGACAGGTGCTTCTCGTGCTCGGTCTCGCAGACCGTGAGGCTCTCGATGTTGTAGCCGCGGCCAGAGAACAGGCCGGCGATGCGGCTCAGCACCCCCGGCTCGTTGTCGACGATGATCGAGAGCGTGTGCCGGCGGACCGTCTGGTCGAAGCTGGCGGCGGGGTAGTGGGAGGTGCTCATCGCGTACAGTCCAGGGTGTCGGCCGTCAGCCGTGTTGCAGATGCGGGCGGTAATTCTCGAGCACCGGCTCGTCCATCTCGTCTTCCGGCACGATCCAGGCCTCGGCGAGCGCGGCCTCGCGCCAGGCCTGGAAGGCGGGGGCGGCGTAGATCGCGTCGCAATACGCTTCCGAAACCGGATCGACGGAAACCGAATAGGAGCGCAGCCGCGTCGCGACGGGGGCATACATGGCGTCGGCGGCGCTGAAGGCGCCGAACAGGAAAGGCCCGCCCGCGCCATGGGCCGCGCGCGCCTCGTTCCAGATCGCGGTGAGGCGTGCCACCTCGGCAGCCACCTTCGGGCCGCGATCCATCGGCGCATAAAGCTTGCCGAGGTTCATCGGGCAGGCGCCCCGCAGGGCCGAGAAGCCGGCATGCATCTCGCTGGCGATCGAGCGCGCGAAGGCCCGCGCCGCGCGCTCGCGCGGCCAGATCGGCAGCTCGGGATGGGCGTCGGCCACGTATTCCATGATGGCGAGCGATTCCCAGATTTGGATGTCGCCATCGACCAGCGCGGGCACCTTGCCGGCCGGGTTGTAGGGCCTGACCTTCTCCTTCCAGGCGGGATCGTCGAAGGTCGGGCCGAAGGGGATCAGCACCTCCTCGAAGGGGATGCCGAACGCTTTCAGCAGCAGCCACGGCCTGAGCGACCAGGAGGAGTAGCACTTGTTGGCGATGATCAGCTTCATCGAAATCTCCTGCGAACGGCGGCGATCATGTCAGATCAACCGTCGTTCGGCCCACGCCTTGCTGTGATGGCTCAGATCACGCTTCAAGATGGCATCACACCAGCTCGCGGCCTTTCGCGTCGATGACGGTCTTGGTGTCGCCGGCGAAGTCGTTGAGGATCATCTCGTTATGGGCCTTGCCCGACGGGATCATGGGGAAGCAGTTCTCTTCCTTGGCCACCACGCAGTCGAAGATCACGGCCTTGGGCGTCTCGATCATCTCCATGATCGCGTCGTCCAGCTTGGCCGGGTCCGAGCAGCGGATGCCGTGGCCGCCATAGGCCTCGGCCAGCTTGACGAAGTCCGGCAATGCCTCCGAGTAGCTGGAGGAATAGCGCCCGCCATGCAGCAGCTCCTGCCACTGGCGCACCATGCCCATGTACTCGTTGTTGAGGATGAAGATCTTGACCGGCAGCCGGTACTGCAGCGCGGTCGACATCTCCTGCATGTTCATCAGGATCGAGGCCTCGCCGGCGATGTCCACCACCAGCGCCTTGGGGTGCGCGAGCTGCACGCCGATGGCGGCGGGCAGGCCGTAGCCCATGGTGCCGAGGCCGCCGGAGGTCATCCAGCGGTTCGGCTCCTCGAAGTGGAAATACTGCGCGGCCCACATCTGGTGCTGGCCGACCTCGGTGGTGACGTAGGTGTCCCGGCCCTTGGTCAGCTCGTAGAGCCGCTGCACGGCGTATTGCGGTTTGATGATGGTGTCCGAATTGGCGTAGCCGAGCGAATTGCGGCCGCGCCAGCCCTCGATCTGGTCCCACCAGGATTTGAGCGCCGGCTTGTCGACCACGGGGCTCAGCTCGCGCCAGAGCCGCACCATGTCCTCGAGCACATGGGCGCAGTCGCCGTTGATCGGGATCTCGACCTTGACGTTCTTGTTGATTGAGCTCGGGTCGATGTCGACATGGATCTTGCGCGAGCCGGGCGAGAAGGCGTCCAGCCGGCCGGTGATGCGGTCATCGAAGCGCGCGCCGATGTTGATCATGACGTCGCAGCCATGCATGGCGAGGTTGGCCTCGTAGGTGCCGTGCATGCCGAGCATGCCCAGCCACTGCCTGTCGGCGGCCGGATAGGCGCCGAGGCCCATCAG
>JAIXZF010000229.1 GCA_027489835.1 Hyphomicrobiales bacterium | reverse complement strand
TACCCGATCGCCAGCCTCATCCGCATGTCGTTCAGCGAGAACAAGCTGACCGAGCCGTGGATGGCCAAGCCCTGGATCGGCTTCGAGAACTACTCGAAGGCGCTGGGCGACGAGCGGCTCTGGGAAGCGGCGTGGCACACGGCGCTCTATGTGATCGTCACGGTGCCGGGCGCGGTGGCGCTGGGGCTCGGCCTCGCACTGCTCGCCAACCAGCCCTTCAGGGTGAAATGGCCGGTGCGACTCGGCCTGCTGCTGCCCTGGGCGCTGCCGCTGGTGTTCGCGGGCCTGATCTTCCGCTGGTTCTTCGAATATCAGCAGGGGCTGGTGAACAACGCGCTGATCTGGATCGGCCTGTCACCTGTCAACTGGCTGACGCAGGAGGGTCCGGCCTTCTTCGCCATCTGCGTCGCCATTGTCTGGAAGACGTCGAGCTTCGCGGCGCTGGTCCTGCTCGCCGGGCTGCAGACCATTCCGCGTTCGCTCTACGAGGCGGCCGAGGTGGACGGCGCCAGCAAATGGCAGCAGTTCTGGGAGATCACGCTGCCTATGCTCAAGCCCGCGATCATCGTGGCGCTGATCTTCCGCACCATCACCGCCATCCAGACCTTCGACATTCCCAAGGCGATGACCGATGGCGGGCCGGGCAACGCCACCGAGACGCTGGCCATGTACATCCACAAGACGACGATCGACTCGCTCGATTTCGGCTATGGCTCCACGCTCGCCGTGCTGATGTTCATCGTCTCGGCCATCCTCACCTCGATCTATCTCCGCCACACGCGGCGCGATCCGAGCGCGGGGAGGCATTGATGGAAACCCTGCCACAACCCGTCGAGGCGAACGCACGCATCACGTCGCGCCACCTGTGTCATTCCCGGCCGGAGCGAAGCGGAGGGGAAGGGAATCCAGACGCCCGAGGCGCGCAGGGATGGATCCCCTTCCCGCGCCTGCGGCGCGCCGGGGATGACAGCGCTGCTCCGCGGAGGGCACGAGGATGACGCCGATGATGAAATTCCCATCGCCCAAAAAGATGACGCTGATCGCCGGCGCCATCGTGGCTATCAACGGTTTCTTCCCTGCCATCTGGATCCTGTTCACCTCGCTCAAGACCGAGGGGGAGCTGATGCGGCTGCCGATCACGATTTGGCCCGCCGCGCCGACGCTGGGCAATTACACGCGCGTGCTTGTCGACCAGCCGATCTTCCTGTTCATGTGGAACTCGTTCGTCGTCGCCGCGCTGTCGACGCTGCTCTGCGTCGTGGTGTCGGCGCTGGCGGCCTATGCGCTGGTGCGGCTGCGCCTGCCCGCGCCGAACGTCATCCTCGCCGTCCTGCTGGCGGTGGCGATGTTCCCGCTAATCTCGCTCATGGTGCCGCTGTTTTCGGTGATGCGCGACCTCGGGCTGCTCAACACCTGGTGGGCGCTGATCTTCCCCTATGCCGTGCTCTCGATGCCTGTCTGCACGCTCGTGCTGATCTCGTTCTTCCAGGACATCCCGCGCGATCTCGAGAACGCCGCGATGATCGATGGTTGCAGCCGCATCGGCGCGCTCTGGCATGTCGTGATCCCGCTGACGGCGCCCGGCGTGTTCACCGCCGGCATCCTCGCCTTCGTCAACGCCTGGGACGAGTTCCTGCTGGCGCTCACGCTCAGCCCCCGCGTCGCGAGCCGCACGCTCCCGGTCGGCATCACGCTCTATCAGGGCGAGTTCAGCTTCCCCTGGCCGATCATCTCGGCGGCGCTGATCATCGCCATCGTGCCGATCTGCATCATCATCGCAGTCTTCCAGGAGCGCGTGGTGGGCGGGCTGACGCAAGGGGGCGTGAAGGGCTGACAAGGGGTGCGGCCAGGCCGCATCCCCGGCGACGGCTTCATTTGTCGCGAGTCTCGATGCCGGCGACGCGGGATGGCGCGAGCGCGGCCTGGCTCGCGGCGGAGTCGGCGAATTCGGTGACGAGCTCAAGGATCGTCGCGGCGACCGGCATGACGAAGCCGCCCATCTCGAAATGGTTCGTCCGGGGCACGATGGCGAGGCGCTTGCGTCCCTTGGGCAGGCCTTCGAAGGCCGAAAGCCGGGTGCGCCAGTCGCCCTCGACGGAGGCGTCGTCCGGGCCCGTCACCATCAGCATGGGCTTCTTGACGCCGCGCCAGCCATCAACGGGAAACAGCATGCCGGCGCCGCGCGGGGACAGGGCGACATAGGCGTCGAAGCGATCCTGCCCCATCGACCCGAAATGCGTCGCGGCCCCGGCCTCCAGCATGGCCGTCGTCGCGCCCATGGAATGGCCGATCAGCATCAGTTGGGGCGGGCGGCAGACGCGCGTGGCCTCCGCATAGGCCGCATCCAGATCGGCGAAGCGAGCCTGATGACGGTGAGGATCGCCTGCGCGGGCCCGAAAGTACTCGCCGGGCGAAGGCGCCTTCGCGAGGCCGACGAGCGCGGCCGGGCCGCTCTCCACATGCTCGATCGCCAGCACGCGCCAGCCGAGGCCGCCCAACGCCAGGCTGAGCTCCGATGGTTTCTCGATGTCGCCGCCAAGCCCGTGGGAAAACAGCACGGTCCGCACGCAGCCCTGCTGGGGGCCGAGGGCGCGTACCCGCGTCGTCGCGCCGTCCGCGCGCTGAAGGGCCAGTATCTCGCCCTCGTCGAGCGCGTTCGCATGCGCCGCGCCGGCCAGAAGGGCGAGCGCCCCC
>JAIXZF010000294.1 GCA_027489835.1 Hyphomicrobiales bacterium | reverse complement strand
TCGTGCGCGTCATAGGCGATGTCGTCGGCGATGGCCGCGACCTGGGCCTCGGCGCTGGCATGGCTGGACAGCCAGAGGTCGTGGCGGGCGTCGTATTCCAGGATCGCGCCGGGAACGCCCTCGGCCGCATAGCGCTCGGTGGGCGCGCCGTCGGCCTTCGTCAGCGGGCCATTGTGCTTCACCAGCCCTTCGAGCGTTTCCCATGTCAGGTTGAGGCCGTCGAAGGACGGGTAGCGCCGTTCGAGCCGCGTCACGATGCGCAAGGCCTGCGCATTGTGATCAAAGCCGCCATGGGGCTGCATGCAGGCCTGCAGCGCGTCCTCGCCGGTGTGGCCGAACGGCGTATGGCCGAGGTCATGAGCGAGAGCGAGCGCCTCGGCGAGATCCTCGTCGAGGCCGAGCTCGCGCGCGATGGAGCGGGCGATCTGCGCCACCTCGATGGTATGGGTCAGCCGCGTCCGGAAATGGTCGCCCTCATGGAAGACGAAGACCTGCGTCTTGTGCTTGAGGCGCCGGAAGGCGGTGGAATGGATGATGCGGTCGCGGTCGCGCTGGAATTCGCTGCGGCTCGGCGACGCCGGCTCCGCGATCAGGCGGCCGCGGCTTTGCGACGGGCGGCAGGCGAAAGGCGCCCGATGCCGCTCGCCGGGCTCACGTCGGAGCGTCTCGCGCATGCCCGGCCTCCCCTCGCCGCTTGCGGAGGCGGCGCACGGTCCTTACCTTGTAGGCGTGGCGGCGCACAAGCTGCGCCGGCCGCGATGGCCTGCCGGAGAACGCGGCCGGCCCCTTGCAGCGAGAGCCCGCCATGGACGCCAGCGAACATTCCCCCGTCATCGTCACGGACCGCGCGTTCCGCCGCATCGCCGACGTGCTGTCGCAGGAGCCCGAGGGCACCATGCTCCGCGTGGCGGTCAACGGCGGGGGCTGCTCCGGGTTCCAGTACGTCTTCGAGATGGACCGCAGCCGGAACGGCGACGACATCATGCTGGCGCAGGACGGGGCCGCCGTGCTGATCGACGAGGCGTCGCTGCAGTTCCTCGGCGGCTCGACCATCGACTTCGTCGACGACCTCATCGGCCAGTCCTTCAAGATCAGCAATCCGAACGCCAGCTCGTCCTGCGGCTGCGGCACGTCCTTCGCTATCTGACACCGCCTCCGGCGCGGGCTATTTCTCGGCCACGATGAGCCATTGCTTGGCGAGCAAGCCGATCAGCCTGCCGCCCGCAGCGGCGTTGAGCACGCCCCTCAGGTTCGTCGGCGGAAAGTCCTGCACCGAACGGGACGTGACGAGCCGGAGGCCGCCGCATGTGGCCAGTTGCTCCGCCGTCTCCTGCACGAAGAAGCGCAAATGCGTGCGGTCGAGCAGGCCGAAATCGCGGTAGTGGAAGTCGCCCTTCGCGGCGAGCTTCCAGATGAAGCGGTAATTCCGGATGTTCGGCACCGACACGATCAGCCGGCCGCCCGGCGCCAGCAGCGACGAAAGCCGCTTCACCATCGCCCATGGATCGACCATGTGCTCGAGCACATCGAGGCACAGCGCGAGGTCGAGGCTCGCCGGCGCGATCTCCGCCTCCAGCCCGGCCTGAGCCGCATCCCCGACCCAGAGCCGATCGAAGCGCGCCCTCGCCTGCTCTGCCACGTCGGGGAGATATTCGACCCCGCCGGCCCACGCCACTGAGCGCGCCGCGCGGACCGCAGCCGTGGTCGCGCCGGTCCCGCAGCCGAGATCGATCAGGCGTCCGACCCTGGCCGGAAGGTGCGGCATGATCTCCAGCCGCGGGGTGTCGAAATAGGAATTGTTCATTGACGCGCTTTCGCCGTTCGATCAAACCGGCGTTTCAAACGTATGTTTCAGCCCTGATCGGTCGGCCACGCACCATGCATCAGTCTGCTTTCCGCAAAGCCGGCGTTTTCCGCAAGGCCTTTCTCGCGCCGTTCGAGACGGCGCCGCTGACGGTGCTCGACGTCGGCTCGGCGGTCGTCGCCGACGGGCACATGTCGAACCGCCAGGCCTTCCTCAATCCGGCCTGGACCTATGTCGGGCTCGACATCGAGCCGGGACCGAACGTCGATCTCGTGGTCGCAGAGCCCTATGACTGGCGCGAGGTTGCCTCGGCGTCGGTCGATCTCGTCACCTGCAGCCAGGTCTTCGAGCACACCGAGTTCTTCTGGATCACGATCCTGGAGATCGGCCGCGTGCTGAAGCCCGGCGGCGTCGCCTTCATCGTCGCGCCGGGATCGGGGCCGCTCCACCGCTATCCGGTCGATTGCTGGCGCTTTTACGATGACGGCATGCCGGCTCTGGCCAAATGGGCCGATCTCGATGTGCTCGACGCCCGCGTGCAGTGGAGCCCCGTCTACGGCAAGGGCGACCAGTGGCGCGATGCTGCCATCGTGTTGCAGAGGCCGCTGCGCGACGAACGCCGCGAGGCGCAGGCCGCCGCCAAGACGGCGATGGTGAAGGCCGCGCATCTGGGCCTGCCCCTGGACGCGGCGCTCTCCGCGCCTGCCGACCTGACGCCGACCGTGCTTTCGGCCTGCACGCCGATGCCGGCGCTCGCGCGCGAGGAGGAGGCGCTGTTCGCGGCCAAGTCGGGCCTTGCCCACAAGGCGACGCAGGTTGGCAAGAACCTGCGCGACATCCGCCGCACCATCTCGCGGCCGGCGAAGGACATCGTCCGCGACTAGGCCCGCCGCAGGCCCTCGATTGCTGACAATAGCGCCTCGACATCGCCGGACTGCAGCAGCGGCGCGAGCCGGTTGACCGCCTCGTCCGGCAGATCCCACCACGCCGCCGCCAGGAGGCGCTCGATCTGCGCCTCTGGGAAGCGGAGCTTCGCGAGCGTGGCCGGGTTGCCGGCGACGATGCCGTAGGCCGGCACGTCGCGCCCGACGACCGCCCGCGCGCCGATGACAGCGCCATGACCGATGGTGACGCCGGACAGGATGGTTGCGCCCGAGCCGATCCAGACATCGTTGCCGATGACGACGTCGCCGCGTGTCCACAGCGTCGTCGGATGACCGGCAGCTCCCGGCCAGCGATCCGCGAAATCCGAGAACGGATAGGTCGTGACCCAGTCGGTGCGGTGATTGCCGCCGAGGAAGACCGTGACGCCATCGGCGATCGAGCAGAACTTGCCGACATGGAGGCGCGCGCCCTTGCCCCAGCGCCGGATGACGAACCGGCCATAGGAATGGGCGCCGAAGCTGTCGCCATGGCGCGCCGCGTCTGCGGCATGGAAGATCCTGGTCGACGCATCGGGATTTCCCCGGGAGCGGAGCCGGCGCCGGAGCGCTTCGAGCCGCTCGAACAGAGCCTTCATTCCAGCCCCTCCCGCGCCAGCGCCGTCTCGCCGCGTCGCCAGGCCAGCGCGCCGGCCGCCGCGCCGCCATACCGGATGCGGTCGTTCGATCGGAACAGCGCGGCGTTGAGCCCCCAGCGCAGCGCGTTCCAGCCTAGCTTGCCGAGCCCCGGCGGGGGCAGGCCGTGCTTCCGGCGGACATGGCCCTCCGACCACGCCACGTGCCAACGCGCGCGAAAACGTCCCTCCGGCGTCGGCTTCGACGAGGAGCCGCGCACATGCCGGACGATCGCGGCGGGCTCGATCAGCGGCGCGCGGCGAATGTCCATCAGCCGCCGGCAGAGATCGTCATCCTCGTAGTAGAGGAAGATATCGGGATCGAAGCCGCCGATGCCGTCGAACAGCGCCTTCTCGATCAGGAAGCAGGCGCCCGACACGAAGGGTATGGACGCCGGGCCTTCGGGCACCAGCACGCTGCGGGCCTGGTTGAGATGGGCGGGCGACAGCAAAGAGCGCGGCTGGACGAAGCGCCGCCCGTCCGGCTCGACGATGAGAGGCGCGACCAGCCCGGCCTCCGGGTAGCGCGCGGCAGCGGCAACCAGCGCGGATACGGCGCTTGGATCCGGCCGCGCATCCGGATTGCAGACCAACGCATAGCGGGTCCGCACATGAGCCATGCCGACATTGTTGCCGCGACCATAGCCTTCGTTGCGGCCCGACGATACGAGTTCGGCACCGGCAGCGCGCGCGATGTCGGCGGTGGCGTCGGAACTGGCGTTGTCGACGACCAGCACATGCGCGCCTGCGGCGGCCAGCGCCGCGATGCAGCCCTCAATCACGCCGGCGCTGTTGTAGGCGACGACGATGGCGGTCACATCGCTGGAGCGGGTCATTTTGCGGCGATTAAACGGGCTGACGGCGCAACGCAATCGCATTAACCTGCTGCTTGCACCTTCCCTGATAGTCCGAACGAAGCATCCCGTTTCCCGAGCGCCCAATGTAGCGCGAGCCGAAGGGTCCAGCCATGTTCCAGAGCCGTTTCCGTCCCGCCACGCGCGCGGCGCTTATCCTCGCGCTTTTCGCTGCCGCCCCGGCGGCGAACGCCGCGGACGTCGCCCTCACCGGACTCAGCTACGATCTCGGCGTGATGCGGCTGAACCTGCCCCGCATAGAGGTGAAGGACACCCAGCTGAGCGAGACGGAGCTGCGCGCCATCCTCGATCCGGCCGTCGGTGGCGATGGCCTTCTGCAGAGGGTCGAAAAGCTCAACGCGGGCTCCATCGTCATTCCCGAGATGGTGCTCGAGCAGACCTTCGGCCAGGCGAGGCAGAGCATCGCCTACCGCGACGTGACGCTCAGCGATGTCAGGGCGGGCGTCATCGCCCAGCTTCGCGTCGCCGCCACGACCGGTAGCTTTGTCGACGACAAGAACGAGGCGATGCGCTTCAGGATCGGCGAGATGACCGGCTCGGCGCTCGACATCCCGCAGGGCGTCAGGGCGCTGACCACCTCTGTGCCGGACCCCTCGCAGGTCGCGATGCGCCCGGTGATCGGCTCCCTCGCCTATCGCGACTACGTGGCGGAGCTGCCGCGCGGCCAGGGGCAGATCAGCGTCGGGCGCGTCGAGTCGCGCGGCGCGAGGGCCCGGCCCGGCAAGGAACCGCTGATCGACAGCCTGCGCGGGATGATGGCTGTGGCCGAACGCAACGCCGCCAACCCAAAAAAGGGCGAGCCGCCTAGCAAGGCCGACATGGCCGTGATCGCGCGCGTCTTCGCGGTGCTCGACAATTTCGAGTACGGCGTGGTCGACGCCGAGCGCTTCGAGGGCCGCTTCAAGGCGGACGGCAACGATGCCAGCATGGCGATCGCGCGGATGCGCTACAGCGACCAGCCGCAGCAGAGCGGGTTCGCCCTCTCCGGCTTTCGCGTCGCGGCCGGCCCGGCCCAGATGAGCCTCGACGAGGTCGAGGTGCGCGACTTCAGCTTCAGGGACGCCGCGCGCGCCCTCGTCGACATCCTCGAGCGGGGCGACGTCACGGCCTTCATGACCGAATATCCCCGGCTCATCCCCAAGCTCGGCACCATCCGCATCAGCGGCTTCAGCTTCCAGGCGCCCGACACCTCGACGCGAGGCGCGAACGAGCCGATCAAGGCCTCCGCGAAAAGCCTCGAACTCGGCTTCGGCGGACAGGTCGACGGCGTGCCGACCGCCATCCGCTTCGGCGCGGAAGGCCTGGCCGCGCCGCTGCCCGCCAATTCCAGGGAACAGGGGGTCCGCGACCTCCTCGCCATGGGCTACAAGGACGTGAACCTGTCCTGGCTGGCCGACATCGCCTGGCAGCAACAGCGCGAGACCCTCGAGGTCCGCGCGCTGAACCTCTCCGGCAAAGACATGCTCTCGGCCGCCATTTCCGGCCAGATCGGCAATGTCGGCAAGGAGGCCTTCTCCACCGATATGGCCCTCGCGCAGGTGGCGTGGCTGTCGGCGACGGCGCAGCGCGTCAGGCTGAACCTCGAGAACCTCGGCCTGTTCGAGAAGCTCCTGGCCAATGAGGCGCGCAAGGCCCGCAAGACGCCCGACGCGCTCCGGCGCGAATGGGGCACGCTGGCGGCCATCGGCCTGCCCGCCATCCTCGGCGACTCGGACGGCGCCAAGGCGCTGACCGGAGCGATCTCGCGCTTCCTCGCCAAGCCGGGCAAGCTCGACATAGACATCCGCTCGAAATCGCCGGCCGGTCTCGGCCTCGCCGACGCCGTGGCCGTGATGGGCGCGCCTCAGGCGATCTTCGACCGCGTGGACATCACCGCCAGGGCGGAGTGATCGCTGTTCAGCGGCGCGCGATGGCCCGCAAGGCACGCGCGATCTCGGCCCGCTCGGCCTCGCCGCACAGCCGCGGCGCGTTGTAGGAGCGCACGGCGTAGTCCTGCCCGGCGCTGACGAGGCGGCGGCGTTCATCGCCGGCATAGGCCGCCACGACGCGCCCGCGCTCCACGCGCAGGCCGCAATCATAGCCGCGCGAGATGATGGCCGCAGAGTGCTCGGGCGTGCCGGGAGGAGGCATGTCCCGATGCTCGCAGGCCGCGAGCGCCAGTGGCAGGGCGACGATACCCAGCCGGCGGCGCATTCGGGCCAACGTTGGCGGCGTGCCAGCGCGTTGCATTGGATCCCCTTCCCGGCCCTGCGGGCCGCCGGGGATGACACCAAGGGGCACGGGCTTATTCCGGCAGGTTGAGCCGGATGTGAAGCTCGCGCAGCTGCTTGGGCGTGACGTCCGAAGGCGCGCCCATCAGCACGTCGAGCGCCTGCTGGTTCATCGGGAAGAGCGAGATCTCGCGCAAATTCGCGGTGCCGCAGAGCAGCATGACGATGCGGTCCACGCCCGCCGCCATGCCGCCATGGGGCGGCGCGCCGTATTGGAAGGCGCGGTACATGCCGCCGAAGCGCTCGACCACGTCCTTCTCGCCATAGCCGGCGATCTCGAACGCCTTGACCATTGCCTCGGGGCGATGGTTGCGGATGCCGCCCGACGCGATCTCGAAGCCGTTGCAGGCGATGTCGTACTGGAAGGCCTTGATCGTGACCGGGTCCTGCGTGTTCAGCGCCTCGAGCCCGCCCTGCGGCATCGAGAAGGGGTTGTGGCTGAA
Organism: Hyphomicrobiales bacterium; assembly: GCA_027489835.1. GTDB lineage: Bacteria > Pseudomonadota > Alphaproteobacteria > Rhizobiales > Beijerinckiaceae > Allobosea. Next base: position 8,847 of record JAIXZF010000294.1, on the reverse strand, counting down.
ATCGACCTTCTTCTCGTCCTCGTTCCACTCGAACATCGGGAAGTCGACGATCCAGGCCAGCTCGAAGCGCTCCTTGTCGATGAGGTTCAGATCCTCGCCCACCTTTGTGCGCGCCATGCCGGCGAACTTGACGAACTTCTCGGGATCGCCCGCGACGAAGAACACGGCGTCGCCGTCGCTGAGGCCGAGCTGGGCTCGCACGGCTTCGGTCTTCTCAGGCCCAATGTTGTTGGCGACCGGGCCGGAGCCCGCGCCTTCCTTCCAGAAGATATACCCCAGCCCCGGCTGGCCCTCGCCCTGCGCCCAGCTGTTCATGCGGTCGCAGAAGGCGCGGGAGCCGCCGCCCGGCGCGGGGATGGCCCAGACGCGGTTCTTCGGCGCTTCCAGGATGCGCGCGAAGACCTTGAAGCCCGAGCCGCGCATGATGTCGGACACGTCCTGCATCACCAGCGGGTTGCGCAGGTCGGGCTTGTCGGTGCCGTACTTCGCCATCGATTCGGCGTAGGGGATGCGCGGCCAGTTCTTCGTGACGGGCTTGCCGCCGCCGAACTCCTCGAAGATGCCGGTGATGACCGGCTCGACCGCGGAGAACACGTCCTCCTGCGTGACGAAGCTCATTTCCAGGTCGAGCTGGTAGAACTCGCCGGGCAGCCGGTCGGCGCGGGGGTCCTCGTCGCGGAAGCACGGCGCGATCTGGAAGTAGCGGTCGAAGCCCGCCATCATGATCAGCTGCTTGTACTGCTGCGGCGCCTGCGGCAGTGCGTAGAACTTGCCGGGATGGATGCGGCTCGGCACGAGGAAGTCGCGCGCGCCTTCCGGGCTGGAGGCCGTCAGGATCGGCGTCTGGAACTCGAAGAAGCCCTGCCCCTTCATGCGCCGGCGCATGGCGTCGACCACCGCGCCGCGGGTCATGATGTTCTGGTGCAGCTTCTCCCGGCGCAGGTCGAGGAAGCGGTATTTCAGGCGCGTGTCCTCGGGGTATTGCTGGTCACCGAAGACCTGCAGCGGCAGCTCGGCGGATGGTCCGAGCACTTCGAGATCCGTGATGAAGATCTCGACCATGCCGGTGGGAAGGTCGGCGTTGGTGGTGCCCTCGGGCCTGCGGCGGACCTTGCCGTCAATGCGCACGCACCACTCCGAGCGCACCTGCTCCACCGCCTTGAAGGCCGGCGAATCCGGATCGGCGACGCATTGCATCATGCCGTAATGGTCGCGCAGGTCGATGAACAGCACGCCGCCATGATCGCGGATGCGGTGGCACCAGCCGGAGAGGCGGACGACCTCGCCGACATGCTCCTCGCGGAGCGCGCCGCAGGTATGGGTGCGGTAGCGGTGCATCAATCGCTGCCTTCTAGCTTTCTTGGAGTCTTGTGGCGTCAGTCGGGTTTTAAACAGGGGCTTGTCAAGCCCTTGCCCACCGGCAACGATCGCTGTCGCAAAAACTAAAATTCGGGATCGTAAAATGACCGGCAAAACGCAACCGTCAAAAGTCTCGGGAACCGCAACCGATCAAACTGCGAAAGAACCAGTTTGCGGCGTCGTGATGCCAATATCTCCCATTGATGGATGCTCTGCCGAGCACTGGTCGGAAGTCCTTTCTATAATACGGGAATCAGTAGAATCTATCAGCGAGCACAGTTTTAATGTGAAACTCGTAAGCGATGCAGACGAGGTAGGAGTGATACATAAGCGTATTGTACAAAATATCTATTCAAGCGATATCGTAGTCTGTGACGTAAGCGCAAAAAATCCCAATGTTATGTTCGAGTTAGGCATGCGCCTTGCGTTCGACAAGGCTACAGTCATAATCAAAGATGACAAGACCGACTACAGCTTCGATACGTCAAGTATCGAGCATATTCCTTATCCAAGAGATTTGAGGTTCAATAAAGTACGTCATTTCAAAGAAATTCTTGCCAATAAGATAAGATCTACTTATGAAGAGTCGAAATCCAACGCAAATTACTCAACATTTTTGAAGAATTTTGGACAGTTTAATACAATAGCATTGTCGGAGTCCAGCATTTCGCCCGAAGCCGCGATTGCCGATTCGTTGACTGATCTACAAGCAGAGATACTTAGATTGCGAAGGTTTGTCGAAACGCGACCAAACCCGATAAGGTACTCGTCACCTCACTCCAATCCAAGAACCCGGCGACTAATAGAGTTTATTAGAAAAAACTTTCGAGATACATCTCGCATAGAGATACTTAGTATATTGGAAGACGAGAAAAAAATTAAATTCATCGAAGATGCGGTAGAGGCTCCAAGTATATACACAGATCAGGAGGATTTTTTCGAGGATCTGGTTTCTGCTGTACACTATGTTAGCAGAAATTCACTTTCTATAAAAAATGTCAATAATGTTAGCATTATTCCCAAAAAAATGTAAGAATAATACTATATACAACCGCGGGTAAATTATTCTGTGGCGGCACCAGCTATAGCGGTGGACGGTCTCGCCGATATGCTACTTGCGGAAAACACGGTCAGTCAGTCGGGGTTGAGGAATAGATTGTCAAGGCTTTGGGGCCATGGTGCCGGTTGCGCAGCGCCCTCCTCCCGCCGCGCCCGATGAGGCCGCCATGACGGACTTCGAAATCATCCGCGAGCTGCTGCATGCTAAGAGCGCCGCGCTCATGTCGCAGACGCCGACGGCGCTGGAGCGAATCCTGCACCCGGCCTTCATCTATCTGAACGCCTCGGGCACGCGCCTCGACAAGCAGGACTACATCGCGGGCTACTGCACCTCCGGGCAGGTCGCCTTCCTCAGCCAGAAGACGTCGGGCCTCAAGGTGCAGTCCTTCGGGGACTTCGCCGTTGCGACGATGAACGTCGACGACGTCCTGATGATAGGCGGTAGCCAGCGCATGCAGGCCAATGTCAGCATGTGCGTCTTCGCCAAGGTCGACGACGAGTGGTACTGGGCGGCGGGCCAGACCATGGCGCGGGACGACATGAGTTTCTGAAGGGTTGCGCGCGCGCCGCGAAAGGCTTTGATGAAGCCCCGCAGAGAGGGCGCGCCATGACCTCCACCTTCGCCGTCGCAGCGCTGAACGCCCCTGTCGACATCCTCGTCGACGGGCACGGCATCCCCCATATCCGCGCCCGCTCGCTGCCTGACCTGTTCGTGGCGCAGGGCTTCAACGCGGCGCGCGACCGGCTCTGGCAGATCGACCTGTGGCGCAAGCGCGGCCTGGGGCTGCTCGCGGCCGATTTCGGTCCCGGCTACCTGGAGCAGGACCGCGCATCGCGCCTCTTCCTCTACCGGGGCGACATGGCGGCCGAGTGGGGCCGCTACGCCGCGGACGACAAGGCGATCTGCGAAGCCTTCGTCGCCGGCATCAACGCCTATGTCGCGCTGTGCGAGAAGGAGCCCGGGCGGCTGCCGCCCGAGTTCGGATTGATGGGCACGCGGCCGGCCCGCTGGCTGGCCGAGGATGTGGTGCGCATCCGCACCCATTCGCTCAACCGGAACGCCCTGTCCGAGATCCTGCGGGCCAACGTCATGGCGCGCAGCGACGCCGAGACGGACCTGATCCGCCGCTCGCTCGAGCCGCCCGTCAATCCGCGCATTCCAGACGGGCTCGATCTCGCGGCCGTGCCGCTGGCGGCGCTCGACCTCATCAAGTTGGCCACCGCCGACGTGCGCTTCACGGCCGAGCGCCTGGGCGCGACGCTGGCCGAGGCCCCTTCCTGGCGCAAGGTGACCGACCTCGGCGACGTGCTGCGCGACGCGGAGTTCACCGGCTCGAACAACTGGGCGGTGAGCGCGGCGCTCAGCGGCACGGGCGCGCCGATCCTCGCCTCCGATCCGCACCGGGCGCACGCGCTGCCCTCGCTGCGCTACATCGCGCATCTGACGGCTCCGGGGCTCGACGTGATCGGGACTGGCGAGCCTTCAGCGCCCGGCATCAGCTTCGGCCATAACGGCGCGCTCGCCTTCTCGGGCACGATCTTCTGCATCGACCAGGAAGACGTCTTCGTGCTGGAGAGGGCCCCTGACGATCGCAACGCGTTCATTGAAGGTGGGGTCCGCCGCCGTATCGAGACGCTGAAGGAGACCGTGCCGGTGCGCGGCGAGGCCGATCAGCAGCTGGCCCTTCGCTTCTCGCCGCACGGGCCGATCGTCCACGAAACGGAGCGGCATGCCTTCGCGCTGCGCAGCGTGGCGCAGGAGCCCGGCACGGCGCCTTATCTCGGCAGCCTGACGGGCATGCGCGAGACGACCGTCCAGGGCTATGCCGCGTCGCTCCACCGCAACAGGACGCCCGGCACCAACCATGTCTTCGCCGACCGCGCGGGCGCCATCGGCTGGCGGCCGGCCGGGCTCACGCCGATCCGCGAAGGATTCGACGGGCTTCTGCCGGCCCCCGCGAATGGCCGCAACCGCTGGGCCGGCTTCATGGACCCGGCCGAGATGCCGCTGACCATCGATCCGCCGCGCGGCTGGCTGGCCACCGCCAACGCCATGAACCTGCCGGACGACTGGGACCATCAGGCCCGACCGATTGGCTTCGAATGGGTGGAGCGGGCGCGCCTCTCGCGCCTGGAGGAGGTGCTGGGTGGGCAGCGTTCGCATGGCGTGGCGGATGCGATGGCGCTGCAGACCGACATCGTGTCGATGCCGGCGCGCCGCATGGCAACGCTGGCGCTCGGCGTGCCGGGCTGGACTCCGGCTGTGCTGGCCGCGCAGCGCCTGTTCACGGGCTGGGATGGGGCGCTCAGGGCCGACAGCGCGCCGGCAGCGCTGTTCGAGATCTGGTGGATGAAGCATCTGAAGCCGGGGCTGCTCGCGCTGCTGGTCGATGATCCAGCCCTGCGCGCGATCATGGTTCCGGTCGATCAGGACAGCGCGCTCGCGCTCCTCGAGACGCCGGACCGCCGCTTCGGCGAGCAGCCGATGCTGAGGCGCGACAAGCTGCTGGCGTCCACGCTTTCGGCAGCATGGGAGGACCTCAAGGGCAGGCTCGGGCCGGACCCGGCCGGCTGGGCCTGGGGCCGGCTGCACCACGCCCTGTTCGACCACCCGCTCGCGGCGCTGCCGGGCGCGGCCGAAGCGGGGCTCGGCGCGGCATCGGGGCCATACCCCATGGGCGGCTCGGCCTCGACGCCGATGCACACGGGCTACCGGCTTTCCGACTTCCGCGTCATCGCCGGCGCATCCTTCCGCATGGTGGTCGACCTCGCCGATCCCGACAGGTCGGTGTGCGTCAACGCACCCGGCCAATCGGGCGATCCGCGTTCGCCCCACCATGCCGACCTCGCTCCGATCTGGGCCGCGGGGCGCTATGTGCCGATGCCGTTCACCGCTGCCGCGGTCGACAAGGCGGCGGTTACGCGGATCAGGCTGGAGCCGGCGCCCGCCACATGACGAGCCCGGCCCGCTGCGCTAGCATCGTCCCGGCCAAGACCAACGGAGCCTGCGCCATGAGCCTCACCCGCCGTTCCTTCGCGGCTCTCGCCGCCTCCGCCGCAGCGGCGCCCGCGCTTGCGCAGCACGATCACCGGCATGGCCAGTTCGAGCGCTTGGCGCAGCCGGGGCGCATGGACATCCCCGCGCTCCACGCCCAGCAGGCGGTGACCGAGAGCCCGGCGCCCAAGGCGGCGCGGCAAGGAAGCTGGCGGCCGCGCGCGCCGCTTCCCATCCCGCGCACCGAAATGGCCTGGGCCGTGGCCTATCGCAGCCGGATGCATCTGGTCGGCGGCTATGCCGAGCAACGCGTCGACCGCAACTATCACCACGCCTACGATCCCGCCTCAGACCGCTGGGAGCAGCTGGCCGAGCATCCGCGCGGCTCGAACCATGTCGGCGTCGCCACCCATGGCGACCGGCTCTACGCCTTCGGCGGCTTCACCGAGCAGAACCGCACGCCCCATGACGGCGCCTTCGCCTTCGATGGCACGAAGTGGACCGCGCTGAGGCGACTGCCCGAGGCCTGCGGCGCGATCGCCTGCATCGCGCTGGGCGACAACATCCATCTGATCGGCGGGGCGATCGGCTCCGACAATCGGCGGTCGATCGACTGGCACATCGTGTACGACCCCAAGGCGGACAGCTACAGCCGTCGCCAGCCCATGCCGCTGGCCCGCGACCACACCGGCATCGTGGCCGTGAACGGGCTCATCCACATCATCGGCGGGCGGGTGGACACGTTCCACACCAACTCCAACCTCCACCACAGCTACGATCCCAGGACCGATGCCTGGACTTTCCGCGCGCCGATCCCGACCGCGCGCTCGGGCCAAGGCACGGTCTGGTTCAACAACCGCATCTTCGTGATGGGCGGTGAAGGCACCAACCGCGTCTTCGGCCAGAACGAGGCCTACGATCCGGCCACGGACAGCTGGGAGGCCTACGCCCCGATGCTGACGCCCCGCCACGGCATGGGTGCGGTGGTGCTGGGCGACGCCATCTACGTGGCCGGCGGCGGCCCGCAGATGGGCGGCGGCGTGAAGAGCGCGATCAACGAGGCGTTTTCGCTGGGGTGATGCGATGGAGTATCTTTAACGTACTATATACATGATTTTTCTCAGTTTTTTTCAATACAAACATTCGTCCTTGTTATTGTTATCAATAAAACATCCGTTCCTTTTCATGAGGATCGTCGATGGCAAAGCTGCTTGCCGCTTCCCTCCCCATCCCATGGGGAGGGTAAGGGAGGGGCCAGCGGGCGCGCTTCCGCCCGGCATTCCCTCAGCGGTATGAAGAGCCCCACCCTGCCCTCCCCGCGGGACGGGGAGGGAATCGCGCGGGATTGGAGGGGTTCTTGCGGGATTGTACGAAACCCTTCGTCATTCCGTGATGCAGATCCCGGGCCCGGACAGCATCTGCAAAACAAATCGCGCCAGGCCGTCATCGCGAGCGCAGCGAAGCGATCCAGCCTCCGGGCGCCCCGTTCGGCTTTGGCACCCAATCCATTGCTTGTCTTCCTGAGGATCGTCGGTGGCCCGGCTGCCTGCGGCTTCCCTCCCCATCCCATGGGGAGGGTGAGGGTGGGGCGAGCGGGCGCGCTTCCGCCCGGCATTCTCTCAGCGGCACGAAGGGCCCCACCCTGCCCTCCCCGTAGGACGGGGAGGGAATCGCGCGGGATTGGAGGGAATCTCGTGGGATCGTGAAAGACCCGCGATGGCCGCCGATCTTAGATCAGCACCACGACGCTGCCGCGCTTGCGGCCAGTGTCGACCCTCGCATGGGCCTCCGCGATGCGGTCCAAGCCAAACACGCTGTCGATGACCGGGCGGAACTGGCCAGCCTCGGCCATGACGGCGAGCGCTTCGAGCAGTTCGCGGCTTTCCTTGGCGGGGCCTGCCAGAATCCGGCGGCCTTCGCCGGCGGGCAGGAGCGAGCGGAGCATGTCGGGCAGCCCGGCGGCGATCAGGATGAGCCGGCCGCCCGGCTTCACGGCTTTCAGCACGTGCGCGGGAGCGAGCTTGCCGACGGTGTCGAACACCACGTCGTAGGCCGGCCCGTCGGCCGCGACATCATCGACGGCGTGGTCGACCATATGTTCGGCGCCGAGGCCCCGGACGAGCGCATGGTTCCCGGCGCTCGACATGCCATCCACCCGCGCGCCGAGCGCCCGCGCGATCTGCACGGCCGCGCTGCCGACCGCGCCCGAAGCGCCGATGACCAGCACCCGCTCGCCGGCCTTCAGCTTCGCCGCATCGCGCAGGTAATGCAGCGCCGTCGCACCGCCGAAGCTCATGGCCGCTGCCTCTTCCAGCGACAGGGATGCGGGCCTGGCGATCACCTTGCCCTCGGCTGGCATCGTGCGGAACTCGGCATGGCAGCCCTGCGCCGCGCCCGGAAACGCCACGACCTCGTCGCCCACCTTGAACCGCGTGACGCCCTGACCGAGCGCCGCGACCTCTCCGCACAGCTCGGTCCCGAGGATGGGCTGGCGCGGCGCGCGGAGCCCCAGGGCCAGCCGCGCGATCGGCCCGAAGCCGGGCGGCATGGCGAGGGCGCGGATGCGCCAATCGGCGGAGGACACGGTGCTGGCGCGAATGCGGATCAGGATTTCGCCGGGCTTCGGCTCCGGGCGCGACACGGCCTCGATGCGGATCACATCAGGCTTGCCATAGGCGCGGCACAGGGCGGCCCTCATGTCGGCCATGGCATCAGTGTCCTTGTCTTTCACCCGATCAGCCGAAGCGGCGCCCCGGCGGGACCGCGCTCTTGGACCGGCTGTACGCCAGAGGCAAGCAGAGGGCATCGTCTCCAGGGGCCGTGGCTGCGCCCGCCTCCGCCCTTCGGCATATGGCGCGGCGCGGGCAAGGGCGCTAACAGTCGGGCCGGAGCCCCGTGATGCCGCTGGAGATTTCTCCCATGAAAGACATGCTCGACCAGCTCGAAGCCCGCCGCGAGACCGCCCGCCTGGGCGGCGGCGAGAAGCGGATCGAGGCGCAGCACAAGCGCGGCAAGCTGACCGCCCGCGAGCGCATCGATTTGCTGCTCGACCATGGCAGCTTCGAAGAGTTCGACATGTTCGTGCAGCATCGCTGCACCGATTTCGGCATGGAGAAGCAGAAGGTGCCGGGCGACGGCGTCGTCACCGGCTGGGGCACGGTGAACGGCCGCACCGTCTTCGTCTACGCCAAGGACTTCACGGTGTTCGGCGGCTCGCTCTCGGAGGCGCATGCCCAGAAGATCATGAAAATTCAGGACATGGCGCTGAAGATGCGAGCGCCTATCATCGGGCTGATCGATTCAGGCGGCGCGCGCATCCAGGAGGGCGTGGCCTCGCTCGGCGGCTTCGCCGAGGTGTTCAAGCGCAACGTGCAGGCGAGCGGCGTCATCCCGCAGATTTCCGTCATCATGGGGCCGTGCGCCGGCGGCGACGT